>QIGM01000453.1 GCA_003230795.1 bacterium | reverse complement strand
CTCATTTCTTTCAAGCGCAAGCTGCCTAGCAGCAGGCGGCGGCGGTGGCGGACAGAACGCGCCGGTGCTTAATCCAATCGGGCCTCAGCAAGTAACTGAAGGGGCTACCCTTTCACTAACACTCTCCGCGACTGACGCAGACGGTGGGGTGGTGACGCTAACCACTAGCGCGCTACCGAGTGGAGCTAGTTTCAGCTCTCCGACTTTCTCCTACACACCAGCGGTAGGCACAGTTCCTTCCGGGCAAACTCAGTCTACAGTCTCAGTGACCTTTACGGTTACTGATTCAACGAACAGAACTGATAGCGAGACGGTCGTGGTTACGGTTCTCGCAGCGGGTGGCGGCAACTCTGCTCCTAGCATTACGACTCCTGCAAGTCAGAGTCTTGCTGAAGGGCAGCTTCTAAGCCTTACCATTCAGGCAAGTGATCCTGATGGAGACGCGCTGACGTATTCGGCGAATTCGCTACCAGCCGGAGCGGTTTTTTCCTCCGCAAATGGTGCCTTTAGCTGGCGTCCAGCCGGAGACCAAAGTGGAAGCTACAGCATTCAAATCACTGCCACGGATACATCCGGGGAGTCTGCCAGTGCGACGCTATCTATTACAGTTTTAAACGATTCGAGTGTCCCTTCGAAACCCTCACGACATGCGAGAGGCGATTTTAATGGAGACGGGAACGCGGATCTATCAGTTTTTAGAAATACTACCGGGACCTGGTTCTCCAGTGCGGCAGAGCAAGGGGCAAGCCTTAGTAGTCAGCAATTCGGACTTCCTGGAGATGTATCGGTCCCAGCAGACTATGATGGTGATAACGTTACTGACTACGCTGTCTTCCGTGCATCAAGCAATACTTGGTTCATCACGTATTCAGGAACTGGTGTCGTAGGGAGCTTCGTTTTCGGAACTGCAAACGACTTACCGGTTGTGGGCAGCGATTTTGATAACGACGGGCGGGATGACCTTGCGGTTTACCGTTCTAGCTCAGGCTTATTCATCTACCGCAGTTCTCAGTCTGGCTCTGATGTAGTTGCCTCGATAGGCGAGAGCGGTGACGTGCCGGTTCCATGTAACTACAACGGCACAGGTGGCGCTGATGTCGCGGTATATCGCCCGACAACGTCTACATTTTTGACCCAAGATGAGACTGTGCAGCACGGTGAACTAGGAGACCTTCCTGTGTCCGCCGATTTCGACGGTGATGGGCGCTGCGAATACGCAGTATGGCGTCCAAGAACTGGTGAATGGATTATCCGTGGAGGTGAAACGATACAGTTTGGATTAGGCGGAGACATTCCAATTGCGGCTGACTTCAACGGCGACGGCTCTGCTGAAATTGCTGTGTTCCGTTCAGGAGAAGCGAATTGGTATATCCGTGGAGAGAATGACGCGCTTAGTATTTTCCAACTTGGCCTGCCAACTGATCTCTTGCCTCTGAGAGAATCACTTTTCTATTCATTGAGAAATTCGGGTTCAACTACGACGGCGGCTCGTGGTGGCGATGCTTCAACAGCGCTGCTCTATTCTATCACCACCCAAGTGCTCTACGCGGTAGGGCTGACAACACTTGAGGCTGATACGATTGGTGCGGGCCCAGGTTCGCACTTTATCCGTGGTGATTATGATGGCGATAGCGTGCTTGATACTGCTGTGTTCAATGGTGGATTTTGGACAGTGTATCTCGCAAGCGGTGGCCTACAGAATGTAGTTTGGGGAAGAGCTGGAGATACTCCGATAGCCGCAGACTTTGATGGTGACGGGACAACTGACATTACTGTCTTTAGACCAGATGATGGTTCTGGCTTTAGTGTGTGGTTCGCGATTCGTTCGAGCGACGGCTTGGCAGCAATCTATAACTGGGGACTGCCAACTGATGTTCCCGTTGCAGGAGATTACAACGGAGATGGTTGGACAGACCCAGCGGTCTGGCGTCCAGGTCCGGCTATTTGGTATGTGCTTGATGGTCGCTCCGGCGCGCCACTAGAGTCAGTGCAGTGGGGGATTGGAAGTGATACTCCGCGTGTGGCTGATTTTGATGGCGATGGTCGAGCAGATAAAGTCGTTTGGCGAGGAGGCACAGGAACATGGTTTGTGCGTCACTCAGGTGGTTCGCAGATTGGAGTCCCGTGGGGATTACCAGGGGACATCCCAATGCAAGGCTCCTATACAGACGCTAACAGTGTGGACTATGCAGTCTTCCGCCCTGCTGACGGGACGCTCTACATCCTGCCGCAAATCGGTGGAGGTTTAGCGCGACCTACCGGACTCTTCGGAGTGCAATCAGTGGGAGTAGCGCCGAGCACGCCGATACAGTAATTCACGGCAAAAGTGTATCCGGCAAAAGTGTATCAGTTCCCACTTACCCCTTTTTTCAAGACGCAAATTCGCGTCTTGAAAAAAGGGGTAAGTGGGAACTGATACACTTTTGGATACACTTTTGATGATACACTTTTGATCATAAATTTACGACAGATTTTCTAACTGTGCTTTGTCGTCCGCTGAACGCTTCTTTGATATGGTCTACAATAGCCTGCTTATCATAAGCACATTGAGCGTAGAGTTCGTCTTGAGTGCCATGCTCAACAAATAGATCGTCGATTCCGAGTCGGATTAACGGCGCAGCAGAGATTCCCTTATCGTTTATCGCTTCAAGCAGGGCGCTACCAAAGCCACCCATTCGCGCATGGTCCTCCGCGCTGAGCGCCACGTCATGCTCCTTAATTAGTTCAAGCAGAGTATCATCGAGCGGTTTTACGAATCGTGCGTTTACCACTGTGCAATCGATACCAACATTCTCTAGTTCAATTGCAGCTTCAAGGCAGGGAGCAACGGTCTGGCCCAGGCCAATGAGTAGTGCACCCGAACCGCTGGCACTTCGTCGAAGCACTTCGCATTTTCCAATTTCTATCGGCTTCGCCGGAGCAGAGATATCAACCCCTTGCGCACTTCCTCGAGGGTATCTAATGGCCGTTGGCCCATCGGTATACTCAACTGCAGTTGCGAGCATGTCTCTCAGCTCAGCCTCGTCTTTCGGTGCCATCACAACCATGCTTGGCAAGCAACGAAGGTAAGAAATATCAAAAACACCGTGGTGCGTCGGTCCATCAGAGCCAACCACGCCTGCGCGATCCATCGCGAAGATTACCGGAAGAGACTGTATGCAGACATCGTGGACAACTTGGTCAAAGCCACGCTGGAGAAATGTCGAGTAAATCGCAACGACTGGGCGAATGCCTTCGCAGGCAAGACCCGCAGCAAAAGTGACTCCGTGTTGTTCCGCGATTCCGACATCGTAGTAACGCTCAGGCATTTCTTTCGCGAGCTTGGAGAGTCCGGTCCCATCTGGCATTGCAGCGGTGATTCCGACGACGCGTTCGTCTCTTTCACAAAGCTCCACCATGGTATCGCCAAATACTTCGGTATAGCTTGGCGCGGGAGGCTTCGATTTTGTCTTGCTGCTTTTCTTCGGTGAACCGCCAAGAAGCTGAAAAGGTTTTACAGCGTGATATTTTACCGGGTCATCTTCTGCGGCTTCGTAGCCTTTGCCTTTTACCGTAAGTGCATGGATGAGTACTGGCCCGTCCTGCTCTTTGGCCCTATCGAGGGCATCCATTACTTGGTCGATATTGTTGCCATCAACTGGTCCCATATATCGGTAACCGAAAGACTCAAAGAGCATCGCAGGTGTGGAGAAGAATCCTTGCGCCGCTTCTTCTGCTCGATCTAAAGCTCGGTAGAAAGAATGTGGGATGACTCCTTTTTCAACGAGACTCTTGAAGTGGCGTCGAGCGCTGGTTGAGAATTTCCCGGTAAGTGTGCGGGAAAACATCCAGCTTAGCGCACCGACATTCGGTGCGATCGACATTTCATTGTCGTTTAAAATTACGATTAACTTCTTATGAAGCTCACCGGAGTGATTCAAAGCTTCAAACGCCATGCCGGCTGTCATCGCTCCGTCTCCGATGACAGCGATAACATTTCTTTCTTTATTGTTCTGATGACTTGCTTCAAGCATTCCGGTAGCGGCTGAGATACTTGTGCCAGCATGCGCGACACCGAAGGTGTCGTAGTCGCTTTCGCAACGTCGAGGGAAACCTGAAATGCCGCCGAGTTGACGAATGTTAGTGATCTCTTCGCGGCGTCCAGTAAGAATCTTGTGGATATAAGCCTGGTGGCCTACGTCCCAAACCACGCGGTCCTCTGGGGTTTGAAACGCGCTATGAAGGGCAACCGTTAATTCAGTAACGCCGAGACTTGAAGCGAAGTGTCCGCCGACTTCATTAACCCGGTAAATAAGATCTTCGCGAAGCTCTGCGCAGAGGTCTTTAAGTTCTGCACGAGTCATCGTGCGCAGGTCTGCAGGAGTCTTCAGTGCATCAAGCAATGGGGTGTTAGGCACCAAAATATTTTTCTTCTTAGGCTTCATACACCTCAATTAAAATGTCTTTGGGGTCGCTCGTGAAAGGAGGCTGCCAAAAAGAAGCTTTCTCAACGCGCTGATGATTCATGAATAATACTTTCCTATGGGAAATTTCTCAACGTTTCTTGAGTGAATTTATTGTAAATTCTTAGCGAGCTAGCTAAGTAGCCGAACTCTCTGAAAATTCTTGGTTCTCGGCGGCCTCAATTCGTCTGAGGTAAGCCGAGTCTATCAGCTCCGCAACACTCTTCGTACCGCTTGGGCCGAGGTTCTGCGACAAGCTAGCCATGGTTTGCACCGGGCCAGTGAGTGACCACCAGCCGGTGAGCAAGGTTAGCAGCGAATACCAAAGTGATTCCAATTGAGATTCGCCATCGGTTATTCGGAAAGAAGTTGGTATTTCTATGCTCGTAAAAACAATACCCACACTCACCGAATACGCCCGTAAAAGCGTAGTATAACGTAACACCGCACCGTCAACGCTTACTGTAGAGCCTCTTCGAAGTTCTCTCCTCTGGCTTTTTAATTGACCGAGAAAGTCGTTTCGTTTTCGCACTTGCCGAAACCTTATCAGCAGACAAATGGCAAAGACGGCGAGTGCAAGACCCGGCCATAGAAGGGTGAGGCCACGTAGGTAGTTGCTCACAAAAATGAGGAGTAAGAGGAGGACGAAGAGCAAATTGGCTAGCATAGCAAACGATAATCTCAAAAAATCCAGAATTCGTAAATCCCTTGGCTATGTCGGAGCTTGCGGAACTGCCTAAACTTGTTTTTGTTCCCGCTTTCACCTTTACTGTCCGACTGTTGCTCGTATACTCAATTGAGAAAACGACCTTATTCCCAAGCAAATGGAACGACTGTGAGATACATCATCGGTCTTGGTGGCAATAAAGGAGACAGTTCAGCTAACTTCGACCGCGCTGTGTTGCTGCTCGGAGAGTATGTGGGCGCAGTCGGCGAAAGATCCACTTGGCAGGAGTACGAAGCTTTGGTGCACCCAGAGTGGCCAATAGACAACCCTCCTCCTTATCTAAACGGCATAGTGCTGCTCGAATCTGAGCTTTCCGCGGCAGCCTTACTCCAAGTGTTGTTCCGAATAGAGAGAGAGCTTGGTCGTAGACGTGAGGAAGAAAAAATACGTTGGGGTCCGAGAATCATAGACCTCGATATCATTGCCTGCGATGAGCGCGTTGTGCAGAGCGATGCCTTACTCATCCCGCATCCTGAAATGCATAAACGAGGCTTTGTGCTTCAACCCATGCTTGAAGTCGCCCCAGATTGGAAGCATCCTATTCTTGGAAAAACGACCACGGAGCTTTTAAAGGCGCTAGCCTCTCTGCGTGAGAGGGGGCATTAGTTTCTCCCGCCGCATTTCTTCCACACTCGAACAAACTCCACCGCCATCCCAACATTATGTGTGCGCAAAATATCTGCGCCAGATTCATATGCGAGCAGGGCACTTAGTTGGGAGCTAGGGTCGCGAGACTCTAATGAACCACCGAGAAATCCTTTCCGAGATGTGCCGATAAGGATCGGGAAGCCGGCGAAGCGTTCTTCTATCTCCGGCATTCGTCTAATTACTTCCCATGAATACTTTGGATTAGGGCTTAGGAAACCACCCATGCCCGGGTCGAGAATAATCTGGGACTCTTTGATGCCTTTCGATAGTGCGAACTCCACCCTCTCTGAAAGG
The DNA here is from genome assembly GCA_003230795.1 of bacterium. Classification (GTDB taxonomy): domain Bacteria; phylum Bdellovibrionota_C; class UBA2361; order SZUA-149; family SZUA-149; genus SZUA-149. The sequence goes on along the minus strand of QIGM01000453.1, from coordinate 1,767 downwards.
AAGTTGCAAATCGTCTCAACAACATCCTGATACTCTTTCTCTGTGGAATCAGCCTGAGGAGTATCGCCGGCTTGTTTCGAGTACATCAGTACCAGCGCTGCCTGATGTTCGCGTATTACCTCTGCTAAAGCGGCGTCGGCTCGTAGCGCGGTAACGTCATTAATTACGCTCGCGCCAAGGCTCAAGCACTTCTCAGCAACACTCGCCTTATACGTATCAACCGACACGGGCACCACTGCTGAGAGCGTAGCGACTACATCTTGAATTCGAGCAAGTTCGGTGTCGCTATCTACGGGAGTTCGACCGGGAGCAGTTGATTCTCCACCGATATCAAGTAGATGAGCCCCGTCGGAGACAAGAGTTTTACCCTCCTTCACCGCGGCGGTAGAGTCTGGGAATTGACCACCATCGCTAAAAGAGTCGGGAGTGCAATTCAGCGTTCCCATGATCGTCGGTCCTGGCTGGCAAAGAAAGGCGAGACTCATAGGACTGATGGGGGGGGATGGTAGGTGAGAGAAATTTGGAGGCTCGGAGAGTTGAAGTGTACTCTCCGAGCCGATTAGTGTTTCGGCTAAAAACTAATTGTTCGCTTCTGCGGGCACTGCATCAACCTCTGCTTCGTTCGCAGAAGTTCCAGCATCTGCTACAGTTCCAGCACCTGCTACTTTTTTGCTTGCGTCGTCAACGAGGTCATTAGCATTCTCAGCGACCTGCTTTGATGTAGCCTTCATGTCATCGGCGATGCCTGATGCAACATCGTTTGCATCTTTCGCAATGTCTTTTGCGTTATCAGCAACCTGATTTGCACCGTCTGCAACGTCCTCAGCAATAGAGTTAGTGGTATCAGTGATCGCGTCACCCATTTGATCTAAGCGGGCACGAGCGTCTGCGCCAACGTCATCGATGTTTTTGCCAATTTGCTCAGCAGTGCCACCAGACTCGCTCTGGCAAGCAACAGCGAACGCAGCAATAAGTAGGGCAGTGATCGTGAGAAGAATTCTTCTTCTATTCATTTGGTATTCCTCCAATTCGTTATTTGAAATCCTATCCGTGTCAGTCTACTCTCCTGACAAAGGAAAGAAAGCGGTTGCCGCTAGTTTACTGTGACGCGTCCCCTAATTCTACGGCCTCAGACTCGACAAGCGCCCGGTAGCGTTGAGTAATTTCCTCTGTTTTTAATGACTGAGCTGAATTTGGGAGTTTCCAGTCATTGATATGAGAAATCGGCATAATCCCGCTGGTAGAATTACAGACGAAGGCTTCTCGGACCTCGGTTCGCACATCACTTTCAAGTAACTTGCGTTGCTCGACGGGGAAATTTTCTAATACGAAAGCCCTGGTGATTCCCGGTAACAAAGCGCCCGGTGGAGTGCATAGCGAATCCTGCGCGTCGAAAAAGAAGAAGTTACTCCAAGCGCCTTCGAGGAGGTAGCCGTCTTGGGTCAGTATTGCTTCGTCTGCGGAGTTTTCTTCAGCAAGCGCACGCGCACGCAAACTTTCTTGAATTAGTGTGGATTTAAGTGTCGCGCTCGGTCTACTAGCTTCGGTGGTGATAACACGCAGTGCATCTAGATTGTCCCATGACGAAGAGTTGGGCTGGAGTGAGATCTCTAAACTATTTGCACTTCTTATTACTATTCGAATTCTTAGCCTAGTATTTGGTAGCTGAGCCTCTTCAGAGTCTTGGGCAATAACTTGCCGAAGCCGCTCCAAGATCGAATCGGCTGAATGCAGCGTAGAGCTTTCAGCAACTAAGCCTTGCTCGAT
>QIGM01000480.1 GCA_003230795.1 bacterium | reverse complement strand
GATGCGGTCTTGCAGGGAAAGCTTAAAGAACTAAACGAACGAGAAGACATTGATGGAATTCTGCTGCAACTGCCGCTTCCAGAAGGCTTCAATGAATTCGCCGCTCTGCAGTGTATCGCTCCTGAGAAGGATGCTGATGGCTTGCACCCAATCAATCAAGGCTTGCTCTTACGAAACGCCAAGGCTCATCGTCCATGTACTCCGAAAGGCTGCATGCTCTTGATTGAAAAGGCTCTGAAAGATCTAGGACGAGATACGTCTCTGTCAGGTCTTCACGCTACTGTGGTAGGTCGTTCAATTCTTGTTGGCCGCCCAATGGCGATTCTTTTACTCAATGCGAGCGCTACAATTAGTGTCTGCCACTCCAGGACCAAAAATCTCGTAGAGGAATGTTCTCGAGCAGACATTCTCGTTGCTGCCGTTGGTAGAAGGGAGATGATTACTGCGGAGCATGTAAAACCCGGAGCAATCGTTATCGATGTAGGCATAAACCGCAACGACAGCGGTAAACTGGTGGGAGATGTTGCCTACGCTGCTGTTAAGGAGAAGGCTGCTGCGATAACGCCAGTTCCTGGTGGGGTTGGTCCGATGACAATCGCTATGTTGCTGGAAAATACAGTAAATTCAGCGGCAGATAAGCTATAGAAAAGGAAGGATGCCGGGTAGCGCCTTTTACTTGGATTTGAGTAGTTTTTTCACGCAATTTTTTCCTCTGTTGCGATGACAGGGCATATCTCTACTGCTATAAAATATCTCAAATCACTGTAACTTTTCTTCCTCCAAGATGGTTTATCCACACCTATGGCCACAGCCCCAGACGCACTTCAAGAAGTAAAGAGAACACCATTATATGCGGCGCATCAGCGTGCAGGTGCTCGATTCACCGAGTTCGGTGGCTGGGATATGCCGGTGCAGTATTCAGGACTTGTTCAAGAGCATCACGGGGTCAGGAACTCCGTTGGTATCTTCGACGTGAGCCACATGGGCGAGATTCGAGTGCTTGGTCCGCAGGCGCTTAATTTTCTTCAATACGCTTCTAGTAATGATGTTTCAAAGCTAGTCCCGGGGAAAGCTCAATACTCTCTTCTGCTGAATGAAGCAGGTGGAGTCGTTGATGACATTATCGTCTACATGTTTGGCGAAGAGTCTTACTTTCTTTGCGTGAATGCTGCGAATACCGAGAAAGACTTCGCTTGGCTGCAAGAACGAAATGCGGACGGAAACCACGGAGCGGCAGCCGAGCTAATAAATGTCTCCTCCGAATATGCTCAGATAGCAGTGCAAGGACCCAAGGCGCGACACGTCATGAGTCGTCTCTGTGGAGGAGGTAGCGCTGGGACTGATGTCCTAGCAAGTCTCAGCGAGTCAGCATTTCCCGCGTTTAGTTTTCAGGAGATCGAACTTTCTCTCGGTAGCCCTTCTCTCGGTTCTTCTCTCGGGGGCGAATCAGTTTCTACGATACTTGCCTGCACTGGTTACACTGGTGAAGACGGATTCGAGGTGTTTGTCGCACCGGAGAAGGCCGAACTCCTTTGGGAGAGTTTGCTTGAGGTAGGAGCAGAGTGGGGAATCTTACCTGCTGGCCTCGGTGCGCGAGATACCTTGAGACTCGAAGCCTGTTACCCATTACACGGGCATGAGCTAGGCGACGAGCTCTCAGCATTATGCTCCAACGTTTCTTGGGTAATTAAGTTCGACAAGTCCGCTGAGTTTTATGGCAAATCGGCACTGCTCTCCCAAAAAGAGAGTAACGCAGTCCCTTACACCCTTCGCGGCGTTGAGGTGCTCGTTCCCGGTATTGTGCGTGAAGGAGCTAAGCTTTTTGCTGGTGAGAAAGAAGTGGGCTGGGTTTCTAGCGGAACAAAGACACCGACTATTGATAAAGCAATTGGACTTGCGTTTGTTGAAAAAGCACACGCGAAGCTCGGCACGGAGCTAGAAGCCGAGGTCCGTTCTAGACGACTTAAAGTTAAACTAAGTCGATTACCATTTTATAAAAGAGAAGCTACTTAAAGGATTCTGTTTGATGAGCATACCGAGTGACTGTCGATTTACTGAAGAGCATGAGTGGGCAAAGTTAGATGGAGATACCGTTAAGATTGGTATCAGCCATTACGCGCAGCAAGAGCTTGGAGATGTGGTCTTTGTTGAGCTGCCTGAAGTTGGTCGAACAGTCTCGAAGGGTGAGTCTTTTTCGAATGTTGAGTCAGTAAAAGCGGTAAGCGATATTTACTCTCCCATCGACGGCACAATAACAGCGGTGAACGATACGCTCGAGGCCAAACCAGAGGCGATCAACGAATCTCCTCATGAAGAAGGTTGGTTAGTAGTAATAACGCCAAACGATAGCTCACAGCTCGAGGCTCTTCTCGCAGCGGATGCGTATGAGGCATACGTTGCGGAGCTCTCGAAGTAGAAACAACAATTCATCCAATGTAGAGGGCGGTCCAATGTAGAGGGCTTGCTCCAAGTTTGTAGGGTAAGTAATGAGTGCGGAATTAAAAGAAGTACTAATGAATTCTCAAAGCATAAAAACAACACCGCAGCATCTTAAGGACTTCGAAGCGTTTCAAAATCGACATATTGGACCGTCCGAACAAGATGTTTCGGACATGCTCGAAGCGCTTGGCCTCAGCTCGCTAGACGAGCTAGTCGAGAACACCGTTCCTTCTGCAATTCGTCTGACAGGCGATCTCGCTCTTGAGCCAAGAAGTGACGAGTATCACGTTCTTGTTGAACTCAAAGAGATTGCTAAAAAGAACAAGGTCTATCGTTCGTACCTCGGACAGGGTTTCTACAACACAATTACTCCGCCGGTGATTCTCAGAAACATTATGGAGAATCCAGGCTGGTATACTCAGTATACTCCGTATCAAGCAGAGATTTCTCAGGGCAGACTTGAAGCGCTGATAAACTTTCAGACTCTCGTTGCCGAGCTTACTGGTATGGACATGTCGAATGCCTCGCTTCTTGATGAAGGCAGTGCGGCGGCTGAGGCGATGACACTCAGTTTTAGACAGGTCGGTTCTGAAGGGAAAACCAAGTACTTTGTTGATGTCAGTGTCCACCCAAGTACGCTCGCCGTACTTCACACCCGCGCTGAACCGCTTGGAATAGAACTTTGTATAGGGCATTTTACTGATGCGTCTATAACAGAGGAATTTTTTGGCGCGATCGTTCAATATCCGGCTACAGATGGCTTGGTCCAAGGATACGGAGAGTTTGCAGCTTCTGTGCAAGCGCAGGGTGGAATTGTTACCGCAGCCTGCGATCTCCTCGCATTAGTGCTGCTTGAGTCACCCGGCTCATGGGGAGCAGACATTGCGATTGGAAACTCTCAGCGATTTGGAGTGCCTCTTGGTGGTGGCGGACCACATGCAGCTTTTATGGCGACTAAAGAAGCCTTCAAAAGAGAGATCCCGGGCCGAATGGTTGGGGTATCTAAGGATATTGAAGGAAAGCCTGCATACCGACTAGCTTTGCAAACTCGCGAGCAACACATCAAGCGGGAACGTGCGACGAGTAACATCTGCACTGCTCAAGTCTTGCTTGCCATTATGGCGGGTGCTTACGCTGTCTATCACGGCCCCGACGGTTTAAAACGTATTGCGACGAGAGTACACGAATACACCTCAATCCTCGCGCGTGGTCTCACCAAGCTAGGTATCGAAATAGTTCACGACGTGTTCTTCGATACGCTACGCACTGGGCCATTAGGCGATAAACTTGCTGCAATTCAAGCTCGTGCAGACGCAGCACAGATTAATCTACGTCAATTCGAAGATGGTAGCCTCGGCGTTTCGCTCGATGAGACCGTAACACTTGGCGACGTTGAGGATCTCCTCGAAGTTTTTAGCGAACAAGCTTCATCAAAGGCTGCTGTGACTAGATTGAGTGCGGTATCTGCCCCAGCTTTTTCATCAAGCCTAGTGAGAAAAGATGAAGTGCTGAGTCACCCAGTCTTTCACTCTTATCGTTCCGAGACAGAGATGCTGCGTTATTTGCATCGCTTGCAAGCGAAGGATCTCTCTCTTACCACCTCGATGATTCCCTTGGGCTCTTGCACAATGAAGCTCAACGCTACAGTCGAGATGTTGCCTGTGACTTGGCCAGAATTCTCAACTATTCATCCTTTTGCTCCTCAGGAGCAGTCCGAGGGTTACCGAGAGCTTACCTCGCAGTTAGAGGGAATGCTTGCCGAGATCACCGGACTACCTGGTGTTTCTTTGCAGCCAAACGCAGGGTCAGTAGGGGAGTACTCTGGTCTGTTAACCGTGCGCGCCTATCACCTAGCCAGAGGTGATGCGCAGCGACATATCTGCCTCATTCCTCAATCGGCACACGGAACTAATCCGGCCAGTGCGATACTTGCCGGAATGAAGGTCGTGCCGGTGAAGTGTGACGTAGATGGAAATATTGACGTTTCCGACTTGAAAGAAAAAGCGGAGAAGCATGCGGCTGAGTTAGCGGCACTAATGGTGACCTACCCATCCACGCATGGCGTGTTTGAAGAGGGTATTAAGGAAATTTGTGAGCTTGTTCACGTAAACGGTGGTCAGGTCTACATGGACGGCGCAAACATGAACGCGCAAGTCGGGCTCTGTAGACCAGGGGATTTTGGCGTTGATGTGTGCCACCTCAACCTTCACAAAACTTTTTGCATTCCTCACGGAGGCGGAGGACCGGGTGTTGGTCCGATTGCTGTCGCGAAGCATCTTCAAGCCTATCTCCCGGGACACATCTACGCCGATGTTGGTGGAGAGCGCGCCGGTGGAGCGGTAACCTCTGCGCCTTGGGGTTCGGCGAGCATTCTTCCTATCTCTTGGACCTACATCCGACTCATGGGAGCTGATGGGCTTACGCATGCTACTAAAGTTGCGATTCTCAATGCGAACTATATCGCTAAGCGATTAGAGAAGGACTTCTCAGTTCTCTATAAGGGCAAACAAGGATTTATCGCCCATGAGTGCATTCTTGACCTTCGAAGATTCAAGCGCGCAATTGGTATTGATGTAACTGATATCGCAAAGCGATTAATGGACTACGGATTTCACGCACCAACGGTTTCTTTTCCAGTCGTCGAAACGATGATGGTGGAGCCAACTGAGAGTGAATCAAAGGCAGAAATCGATCGTTTTTGCGACGCGATGTCTGCGATACGAGCGGAAATACAAGCCGTCGAAGATGGCACTATCGATAAGCTTAATAATCCGCTGAAGAATGCACCTCATACGGCAGCCAAAGTAACGGCCGATGAATGGGAGCACCCTTACTCACGTAAAGTCGCTGCCTATCCTATCGAGTATCTAGAGAATCATAAGTACTGGCCGCCAGTCGCTCGAATAGATAACGCCTGGGGAGATAGGAACTTATTCTGTTCCTGCATTCCTATGGACGAAGTGGAGTAAGGCTTAGCGTTTCCTCTGGTAGCATTTTGGAACTCGCGTTTTGTTGTCGCATCGCTATTAGTGCGGGCAACATGTAGAATTCAACCGGCGCGAAGTCATCGAGCAGTATCGGTACATCATCACTGAGCTTTTTAGTCCAACGATGCTCCAAAAGAGTGGCAAGCTCAGTAGTAGTGGGTTTAGTCGTCGGAGTTTTTGAGTTCGCTAAGAAAGCGACAAGAATAATATTCTGTACGCGAAAGGCGTTCTCAGGTTCGGATACAGGAAAGAGCTCTACGCGAGGGAAAAACTCTTTTAATGTCTTAATTTGTGCACGAAGATAGCGCCCCGCATCGCCCTCAATCGCAGTAATTACATTTGCAATCAGAACTCCGTCAGGTTTCAAGGCTTCTCGCATTCGTCCTACCGCCTCTCGTGTGGTGAGGTGAAAGGGGACAGTGGGAGAGGAGCCAAAGACATCTAGGAACAATGCATCGTAACGTTTCTTGTTTCTGTTAAGAAAGGTCCTGGCATCCTCGTTATATATCTGAAGTCTGTTTTGATACGAAGAGGGGTCGAGATGAAAGTAATCTTTGGCTATTTCAGTAATTCCGGGGTCGAGTTCGACAACGTCAAGTCGCAACTCTTTATCTTCTTTGAGCATGCTCTTTGGTAGACTAAATGCCCCGCCACCAAGAAGAAGAATATCTTTTGCCTCAGGTGCGTAGTGCTCAATCATATGAAAAAAACGGCTATAGCTTCCGACAAGCTCATCCGGCTGCGCTATATACATCGCACTTTGAGAACCAAGAGGGTCCGTTACTAAGTATCGGACCGCACGCTTTGTGGCAGCGGTTTCAGAATCAAGAACGAACACTCGTTGGTACTTAGTGTCTAGATCAATCATGCCGCGAGCCGCGACTTGTACCCGCAGGTCTTCAGCGATAAAGGCAGCAATTAGCACCGCCACTAGGCTGAGAGCTTTGATCGGGAGCATCGAGGTATGATCAACTAAAATCGAGGTAATGATCAGCGTAAGCCCAATCAGAAGAAACATCATGTTGGTGCCGATGAGCGCGAGTAGGAAGAAGCCCGCAGCAAAAGTACCGACAATGCTTCCAATTGTTGAAATTGCATAGAGGCGACCGACGCTTTTTCCTGAATTCTCCACGTCTTCAATTCGGAGACGCACCGCGGAGGGTAGTATCATCCCAAGCGCTACGCTCGGAGCGCCAAAGAGTAAGAGGGAAGCAAGAACGGAAGCAAGGCGGAGGTCGCTCACGTATCGAGTGAGCGCAATTAATACAGGATATTGTAGCAAGGTCACAGAGGCGGTAAGAAGCCCGGCAATGAGTATGATTCGTGAGTAGAACTGGGTGTTGGGAAACTTATCTATCAGCCTACCACCAAGGGTGTAGCCGACACTGAGGGCTGCGAGCACGATACCGATTAGGCTAGTCCAGACGAAACTGGAAGTGCCGAGATACGGTGCAAGCACTCTCGATCCACTAAGTTCAAGCGCCATCACCGCAGCGCCGCAAATGAAAATTGAAAATTCGAGTATCATTAGTTACCCGTTACGTAAGCGTTCAGTTCCATATATCCAAATCCGTACATAATTCTGTGTGCGATCGGTAGAAAGCCCCCTCAGGGGGTCCTTTGGGGGTGAAAAAGACTAAGCGTTCAGAAGACACTGCAAATGCGATTAGCATTTGGCAATTTCGTAATAGCCTAAAATTACAACGTTAATGACCCGTTCGTACAGAATTCTCTCACCCTACTGAACGCTTACCCCCATTACAATAGTCCTGTCGCAAGTAGGAGCCAGCGTTGTTCGCGGCGAGAGTCACTGCCTCGGCGCGCCCATGTCTTTGATTTAAATACAAAGCGGATGGTGCCATCGTCTGCACGTGCTCCCGGTGGAGGGTTCTGATCCCAAGTTCCCTTACGCACAGAAGAGACCACGACTTTATTAAAAATCTCGCTGCCAGAGCCGTCACGTAGTTGCACGTTAAGAAGTTCACCGGTTTTCGACATGGTTGCGTATACGGTAACCATGGCCTGCGCCTGCTTTAGTCGACTAAACGAGATCTCTGCCCAACTCTGTTTGCGTAAGGCTCCAAATACTTGCAATGCCACGCGTCGCACGAAGAGGGCGTGACGGTCGGCCTTAGCATTAAGCATGGTAACTTCTCCATCCTGGACGGTCGGAAGGTAATCTGCGGTGCCAGCTCGCGAGCTAAAGAGAGAATCGACCGAATTTGGGCGAAACGGTTGATATTCTCGCAGCTTGAGATCTCGAGAATTGTCACTAGTGTCGGATTCTTTACTTGGCGTTTTTCCTCTCGCGATTTCCTGAAGTCGCTTCTCAGCAGCTTCGGTTACTTTTTCCTTCTCAATCTTTTCAAGCAATGAGCCAGCGCCGAGGCGAAGCGTTGCGGGTTTTTCAATTAGCTTTGGTGATGCTTTCTTCGGCGAGTCCGCCTTTGCGACCTTTTGCGTTTCCTTGCGTTTCCTTCTTGAGAGTACTCTTTGGAGGAGGAGAAGGCTTCGTAGGCTTTACCTCTTTAGAGGGAGTCGAGGCTGAGGAAGGAGGAGGCGCACTCGTTGGCAGGCCTTTTCTAATCTTTTCGACGTCGGTAGCGGTATCTTTGTCTGAGCGAAGATTTGTTGGCACGACCGGAATTTGCTCTGGCGCCTCCGATGGTGAGACAATCTGTTTCGAGGCAGCGGATGCTTCATCTGGAAGAAACGATATTCGCGTAAGAGTCTCTTGGTTAGGGCTAGGATTTGCGTACGCAAGAATCAACAACAAGGCGTGCAGCAGCACAGACAAGCCAACTGCCTGAGCCATGCGACGCGATTGCTCAGCGTCTTTCTGAATCAATCCTGAGGGGTAGGTAAGCAAATGATAAATCGCAGTTTGTCGTAGTTTCGAATCACAGTGAGTTGAATAATAGCTTATTCTCGTGCTTCTACACCGGAGTTTATTTTCTGGGCCTGAGTTGTTCTGTAGAATAGTATCAATTGCGGAGGTGCTTAGAAAGTAAGCATTCAGAAAAAGGCTTACGGAGATAGGTTGGTTTTTGTAGTATCATGGAAAAATTGAATTTAGGAGAGGAGAGAATTCGTGTTTGGACTAGGGCCTACTGAGCTAATTATCATTTTAGTGATTGTGATTATCGTTTTCGGCGTAGGAAAGCTTCCTGAGCTAGGAACTGGTCTCGGTGAAGGAATTAAGAACTTTAAGAAGTCCTACCGTGATGCGAAGAGTATTGACGTATCTCCAGAGTCAGTCGATGAAGCCCCAGAGAAGGAAGCCCCCGAAAAAGCTCCCCCCGGAAAAGCTTCAGAGAAAGCTGAGGAAAAGAAATAGAGTTATTCTATTTAGTTTAAGGCCCGGTAGATTTATCTCTGGAGATTTATGTCCGGTAGATTTATGTCCGGTCGCGAAGCTCTTATGCTGCTTCGCTTTCGACCGAGAGCACTCTCGCACTAAACCACTCTTCTGAACCATCTAGTCCAGTAATGACGATGCGGAAAGGGGCCTTCACGTTAGGCTTAACTTTCGCTTCACCCACTCCTTGCTTGTTTTGCAAGGCAACGATTGCTTCTTCTTTGAGCGCCGCCAGGCGAGCATTTACCAATCCGTTATGAAAACCGATGCGAATTTTTGAAAGCGCCCGGTTCTTTTCGTCATAGATCTTTGCTTCAAGACGAACATTGCTGAAAGTCTCTACCGTTGCGTTAAACAACTTGCCTTCGATCTCTAGCACTTTCGTGCCGTCATCAAGGGCAATAATCTCGGAATTCAGATCGATAAGCGCTAAGCCGGTAGGAGCCGTTTTTGGCAGGCTTTCTGGCCTCATATTGAAAGCGCTTTTAAGAAGACCTGGCGTATTATCAACGTGATAACTCCAGAGACAGAAAAAGGCGGTAAGAAGAATTGGCACAGACCAAACCAGAAGAATTGCCGGCCATCCCTGATCGGAAACAAGGAACCTC
>QIGM01000481.1 GCA_003230795.1 bacterium | reverse complement strand
GTCAGCGGATTGGAGGTAACTGCCGATTTCGGCGACTCAGAATAAAGAGGTGGGCGAACAATTGGCTGAGGGCCTGCTATCTCTCGGCGCTTATGATCGTGAGGCGTAAGGAATCGCTTCCCGTGGACTATCGCCACACGAGAGCGGTCGGCCATATCTTCGATTACTCCCGTAATCATAGCACCCTCGGCGTTAGGATCTTGGTCATTAAGCCTTACGGCAAATTCTTTTCGGAAGGCATACGCTTGAACAATCAGCGTTAGGGTCTCCAAGGCTGCAAGCTCTTGACCGCTAAGCATGTCGGGAAGAATCTGGGCTTTATACAGCAGTCCACCATCATCTCGTATTCCATACTCACTTATCGCTATACGTGCCTGCTCTTGACTCTCGAGCGCTTCGTAGAGGTTCTTTGCCCAATCGGGAAAGGCAACACATCCTTGTCCCAGTCTTAGCAGCACGTCGCAGCTAGATAGACTAATTAGCTCGTTTAGCGCTGCCCCGTGCTTCGCCCCAGGGCGATGGTAGATGTGAACTCTGTCGTCGTCTTCAAACTCGGCCAATTCTAAAGAGATAGAGGCGTCAGCACTGGTATCACACACTAAAATCTCAAGCGGAAAACTTCCCGACCGCAGCACGCTATTTACCGCCCCTCTCACGTCCCCTTCGTCTTGCCCAAGCAAAACCGAAACCAACGGCTCTTGATCCTTCGACTTCAGGTTCTCTGCAATTAAGAGTTGCAGCTCATCGGCTGCACGAGCGGCAGCTCCACCGTCAAATCGCGGAGCGTAGTCTCGAACAAACTCCTCCGCCCCAAGGTACCCAAAGTAAGAAACATTAGGAAAGTCCTCGCTTGTTAGTTTTCTAACAAACTCGTCTTCTCGTTTATTGAACTCATCAACGTCCTCTTCCAAAAGATGGACCAATCTAAACGTAGGAATGCCTAGCATCGCCGACTCGATCGTGACGGTAGATGAGACTGCGACAACGACATGCACTCGTTTGAAAATTTCGTAGAGATCCTCACTTTCAACGATTTCCACACGACCATCAAAGAGCTCAGGATAGTGAAGAAAGACGTCTCGATTCACCTCCGCTGGATGTGGCCGAAAAATTACTTTGGTATCCGGACGAGCCAAGAACTGTTTAATCATTCTTTGATAAACTGCCACCTCTCGATCAAAGGGCATGGTAAGATGCTTTGCCCAAATCTGTCCTGCTATAAGCACTGTGTATGGTGCTTCGTCTTTTGTTTCTGATTTCCACGCAAGAAGACAGTCGGTTCGAGGATCCCCCACGGTAACAATTTTGCCGGGAATTTTTCTCTTTATAAGATTGTCGCGAAGGTAGTCGTTCCAGATGAGAAGCAGGTCACAGCCACCTTCAAAAACTAGTCGCCTTTCGCTTAGACCAACTTCTGTCTCCACCGGGAACGGGCCGGTGATTCCGTCTTGAATACGAGCGGTCCGTATTCCTCGTCGCTCAGCCTCACGCACGATTAACTGTTCTATAAGCTCCACATCGTGGCCAAGGAGCACCGCTGAAGGGCGGAGCTCTTCGAAAAGCTGATGCACTTCCACTGCTGCTTCCCAAATGAATGCAGAACGTAAAACGAGCTCTTCGTAATACCTGCCAGCACAATGACGACTCGGAAGTTCCGCAACAGGGAACGCCACATTCGCAAGCGCAGCATTCACGCCTTGGTTGTAATAGCTGTCAAGTGAGAGAAACTTTGTTTGTATGCCGTGCTTGCTTAACAGTTCACGAGCAACCGGCAAGGCAACCGTACATTGATTTCTGTTGTTACAAACGCATAGAATCCACTCTTTCGAAGAATCGTTCATGAACCAATAGTGCTCAAGAGGTTGATAGCTTTAGCTACAACTGGTTGATAGCTTTAGCTACAACTGGTTGATAGCTTTAGCTACAACTGGTTTTTAGAGAAAGCTGTTCGGATCGACTCAAGTGATGACGCGCCACTCGGTGCGTGGTAGCCGGTCTTCTGTTTACTTGAATAACTCTCGTCGGCAGCACGCAACTCTTCATTTGATGCGTCACGAGCTGAACCAGCGCCGCTTGTTCGGTAAAACGCGGATAGACCTTCAATAGCCTCTATCGCACCCTTATTCCCATTCACATGCCCAAGCCAGACCTCTGGTATCCAAGTGCCGGTAAAGTCGCTGTAGCTGCGAAAGAACGCCTGGAAATCTATCTCTCCTTGTCCTATCTGAATGCCTTCTCCTTCGCAGGAACGAGCATCGGAGAGGTGAACATGCTTCACGTAAGGTTTGAGTTCTTCGATATAGTCTATAAAGGATATCCCCGCCCCTGCGCATGCCATGTATGCATGCGAGAGATCGAGACAAATAGATTGCCGCGTACGCTTACAGAATTCAACCAACTCTGCAGCTTCGATGAAATATCGGCCTTTCCATTGACCACCGAAGTAAAAAGGATTCGGAGGCATATTCTGGGCGAGAAGATGGGTGCCTTTTAAATCTAGACTCTCAATGCTTGAAATCAACCATTCGGAATTGAGTGGCTCTGCGGCAAGATCCTCTTTCAAAGTCATCGCACCGCAATTAAACACAATCATCGGTGTTTCAGCGGAAAAGAACGGTGCCATCTCTGACGTAATATCGATTACACGTTGAAGTGTTTCCTGTGAACGCTTTCTGATTTCTTCGGAAGGCGATAGCAAGTCAAAGAGTTGCTCATCAACATACTCGCAACAATGCACGCGCAATGTCATCTTCTCCAGCACATCCGCGTGGAGCTCCAATAGATCGAGTGGCACGTTAAGCTTAGTATCACCGTAGGTCAGGTGAAACTCGAGCACCTCTGGCTCATAGCGTAGCACCTGCTCAAAATCATGATATCTCACCACGAAACCCCAGTGTCCCCAAGGTATCACCGGAAGCTTCCCTCGATTCAAGGAGGTGGGCTCGATGTCACTAGGCAAGAAGAGATCGTCTACTTTTAAATCGCGCTCTATTTCGCGCCCGATAAGCTTACTCATGGCTTGCACTCCGAGCCCAGAACCAGGGCTTTTCATCGCAAGCATTTCTTCGGTAATGATTTCGCCCTTACGAATGGGCACCGCTGCCGCCAAAGACTTACGAAACACAAGCTGATTGAGCATTTCTGCCGGTAGCATTTGATCTTTTCGATCGGCAAGCGCCGCCTCAATATCACGAATACCGCTCACAAGCTCAGTCAACTCGTTCGGAAGAAGAGAAAGCTTATGATCGGGACCACGCATACTGCGATCAAGCGTGACATGTTTCTCGATAATGCAGGCACCAAGCGTGCGCGCCGAAATCGAGAGAGCGATGCCAAGATCATGACCCGAGTAGCCAATCGGACAATCGTAACGATTTTTTAGTTTTTCAATGCGTCGCATCCGTGCATCGCGAGGATCAACCGGATACGAAGAGACGCAATGTAGAAGAGCAAAATCAGCAGAACGCTTCTCTAAAAAAGCAACGGTGTGATCAATCTCAGCATCCTCACTCATCCCAGTTGAGAGGATGAGCGGCTTTTTTGTTTTAACAAGCGCTGCAATCAGAGGAATATTAGTTAGATCAGCCGAGCTTACTTTGTAGGCTTCCACTCCGAGCTCTTCGAGAAAATCTGCGCTCTCAATATCGAACGGGGTGCAAAGAAAAAGTATTCCCTTCGAATCGGAATAGTTCTTCAGTTCTCGAAGCTGACCCTGAGAAAGTTCAAACTCTTTCAATAGAGGAATCAAATACTGAAAGCCTTGCTCGAACTGGTCTAGCTGATTGAGGACTTTCTTCTGGTAAATACTGCTGAGGTCGCGTTTCTGAAACTTCACAGCGGAAGCACCCGCCTCTACCGCCGCATCAATCAAAGCCTTCGCTCGAGTTACACAAGCATTATGGTTGATACCGATCTCAGCAATAATGAACGCGGGGGCTGATTCCGCAATCAGATGCGGGCCAATCTGGAATGATGTCCTCGGGGTGGATCGACTCAATGTCTGTACGCAACCTTCCTTAGAATACTTAACCTCTTCGCCACGGCGAAGCAGACTAATGCAAGTCCGAGCGCTAACTCCCTTTGCTCGGCATATAAAAACACGTTCACAGTATTAAGATAAGAGTTTCAACTGTTTATCTCAAGACTGCGAGTTTTGCCCAGGTCCCTTGCTTAATCTAAAGACGCCGGAACCTAGCGCAAAATGCACACAAGCTGAGTAATATTCTATACTTAAATCACTCAACCAGCTAAAACAATGCAATAAATACGTCAGGATTTCTACCCTTTCCTTAGTAATAGATGTAAACATCCCCCAGAGGATGCCCCTTTTTTGACTATTTCTATGTAGCTAAAGGTTCTCAGCTACGGTTGGGCTTCTCAAAGCGCTCCTTATCTACCTCGAAGGAGATATAGGGCCCTTGCTTGATTTCGACCAATTCGGACTCCTCTGTAAAACGAAAACCGTGACCGCCAGCAGCAAGCAGAATAACGTCCCCGGTTTCTAACTCCTCTGTCGCGACGAAGACTTTGTCAGCGGAGTACAAATCCACCTCTAATCGACCCCTTTTCACAAAGATCGTCTCAAGCGTATAGCTCACCTCGCGAACGACGAGTTTGTGCACATGCGGTTCGATTTCATAACCGGCCGGTCGTTTCATATAGCCAAGTTGCTGCGAAAAATTATCCGGCGTGAAGAACTCGATCCCGTCCTTCTCAAACTTTGAAGAGAGTAATATCGCCAGAATCGTTCCCTCTGAATCTCGAATCTCTTTAACCATCTTCTCTACTACTCTCCCCCTGGTTTCTTCGCAATCATCATCACGTTCCAAGTATCCTCACTTGGAACTTCATCAAATTCTGGAAACGCACCAAAGCGTTCAACCTCTAGACCAACATTAGAACAGAAAAGCTCCAACTCCTTAGTGAAAAAATAACGCATAACGTGCGTCTCCGAGGTTTTTGCCCCTTTCCCGTTCTGCTCGGTAGGCACTAGATCGTAATGGGTAGAAACTGTGTGAGCGCAGACATCAAGACTAGGAGTAACAATTCGCGAATACTCAACACCATCAATCATAAGCAGGCGCTCTCTTCGCTCCGGCTGCTGCCTAAGAACCGCAGGGCCAAACCAAAAATCGATGATAAACAGACCGCCTGGTTTTAGATGCTGTTCTATTCTCCTAAACGCATTAAGAATTTCTTCGTTTGTTTGATGGTAGCAAAAAACCGCAAACATCGAGATGCAGACGTCGAAAGATTCGGAGAACTCAAAGCTCGTACTACTCGCGCCAACAAACTCCGCACTGACCCCTTCCTGCGCTGCCTTTTCGCGGGCTCGCTCAAGCATCGTTGCCGAGGGATCAATCCCGGTTACTTCATACCCCATCTTGGCAAGCGGAATAGCGTGGCCTCCTGTGCCACAACCGATATCAAGTAATCGCTGAGGAGTCGTGTCACTGCCTTTTAGATGCTTTTGGACAAGGCTTTGAAGCAAGAGACATTCTGCTTGATAATCTTTAGTCGCATAAAGTGCGTCGTATGCAGAGGTGTAGAGTTTGCCGAAGGTAGATCCCATCGCTTAGTCACTCATCGTTTAGTCACCAGATTCCAAAATACACAGGCAGTAACTCACGATCAGGCGTTCTGTGCTGCACAGTCGTACGTCCACAAGACAAGACCGTCGAGCAAACGGTTCA
Source organism: bacterium (assembly GCA_003230795.1). GTDB lineage: Bacteria > Bdellovibrionota_C > UBA2361 > SZUA-149 > SZUA-149 > SZUA-149. The sequence continues at coordinate 2,204 of QIGM01000481.1, read as the reverse complement.
CACCTTGGCTAAAGGCCTCCACTGCACCAGCCGCGCTATAGGACTCAGAGGCGATTGATTTTCGCACCCGACTTTGACAGAGAATCTCTCGCTTCTTGAGATCAATAAGCTCTACTCGAATTTCGACATGAGTGTCTCCTGGACTCTCTGAAATATCATGGCGAAACTCGCTCAATTCGATATTCAACTGCATATCGCCAAGTGTAGAACTTCCCAAATCTGCAACGCTCGCAAAAACATCTGCCCTCTCGAATCGTTCACGAAGCAAGGTGCCGATGCGTTGATGTGGTGGCTCTACCCAACGAGCATACTGATAATATCCGCGAGTTGCTTCGTTTTCACTAAAGACTATCTTGTGACTCGCGATGAAGCTATTCGCCCTGATATCTCTAAGCAAAAGCCGAGTGTCGAGCCTTTGCTTCTCCAACTTCGCCTGCTCATTAGCCTGTTCATTAGAACGATCATCTAAGACATACTGCGTTACTTCACCACCACTCGACGGAACAAAAAGAGGGCCGCAGGACGCAAGCGAAAGTGCAAGACTCAAGCCCATTGCTACGAACTTAAACACTACTATTTTGCTTCTGATGTTGCCCTTCATCGTATTGCTCTCTCTCCAGGTCCAAGAGTGGACTCCGGTGGCCCGGCTATAATTGATTTCGGATTCTCGAATCCCTCAGCAGTGCGAGAGATACTATCGGCTGCGGTCGCAATGCTCTGCGAGGTATTGGTGATTTCTTGAGTTAATACTTGCGTCACCGCATTTACCGACGCGCTAATCTCTTTCGCACGTTCATCAAGTCCGCTAATCGCTGTATTCATCGAGCTCAAAGTAGTCGTCGCTCCCGAACTCATACTTTCGAGTGAAGAATTAGCACCATCCGAAAAACTTCGTAGAGACTTACTTGCGGCGCTAATATCAACCGCAGTTTGACTCATGTTGCTAATCATTTTCTCTATATCTTCTTGCCTATTAGCGAAGGCGCCAGTGAGCTTCTCAATGTTCTGTAAGCTATTCTCAAGCGATGTGATGTTTTTCTCTGAGAAGACAGCGCTTGCACGAGCCGTCATGAGGCTCAGTTCAGACAACACTGCAGGAATTGATTCGGCTATTTTATCAAGCTCCGACTCTCCCTCTGGTATCACGGGGTAGCTCTCGCCTTCTGGAATATCCTTCCGAAACGTCGACTCGTCGCTACTGCCAATAAGATCGATAAACGCAATACCAGTGAGCAGATTACGTTTTAGCACTGCGGCCGTATCTTTTTTAACGGGGATATCATTGCCTAGGCGAAGCGTCACTTTGACCTCTTCCACACTTTGCGGCGAGATATGATAGTCGGCGACCGTGCCCACTTTAATCCCTTTCATAGTAACGGAACTATCCACCTGTAAGCCAGCCAGGGTGTGCTTTCGAAAATAGACTGTGAAAAATCGAGTGTTCCGCTTACCGCTTATCTCGGTTAGCCAAAAAAGCAGGACAACAAATACCACTGTCGCGATTGCAACGAAGAGTCCGACGAGGGTGTAATTAGCGGAAGATTCCATATTAAGTTGCCGTGCGGGAGGAGAAATACTCCTCAATCCAAGGATGCTTTACTTTCGTTACTTCTGCAACAGAACCATGGGCCAGTACCTTGCCCCGATCTAGCACAATTACCCGGTCCGCGATTCCATATATAGAATCAAGGTCATGAGTCACCATCAGTATCGTAAGTCCAAGCGAATCACTAAGTGTTCTTATTAGACGATCAAAGGAGCGAGCGCCAATAGGATCAAGTCCTGAGGTAGGCTCATCTAAGAAAAGAAGCTCTGGCTCTAGCGAAAGAGCTCTCGCAAGCGCTACGCGCTTCTTCATTCCACCAGAAAGCTCACTTGGCATCTTCTGCGACACCTCCGGCGAGAGACCGACAAGGCCCAAACGAAGCTGCACCGTAGATTCTATCAGCTCAGCACTCAGGCGGGTCTGCTCGCGCAGAGGCACTGCAATGTTCTCTCCTACGGTAAGAGCAGAGAAGAGAGCGCCATTCTGAAACAACACACCAAATCTATTTCTTAGCGAGCGGAGTTCTTCCTCTGAGGCAGACCACACGTCCGTATCGAAAAGCGCGATCGCGCCGGCTTTCGGTTTCAAAAGCCCAATTATTTCTCGCAGTAGTACAGACTTCCCCGTACCACTTGCTCCGATCAAGTCAACAATCTCG
>QIGM01000454.1 GCA_003230795.1 bacterium | reverse complement strand
CGAAAAACGAGCACCCACTTATCTTTAACGTCGGTGTGCACGTAGGAATCATATTCGGGAGCGCTATTTGTCGCTGGCGCCTTGATACCGTAGCCGACAAACACAACACTCGCTGCAGGGATCTCGCCCGTTTTTGAAAAGCTAAGCGGAATCCAAGTGTCGCTCTGCTCTACGTCGGTCCACTGAGCTTCCTTTCTTTTCAGTTCAAGGGAGTTTCCCGTGCCCAGAGCTACGCCAGAGGTGAAGCGGAATTCCTGGAAATAGTCTTCCTGCGTGGGTAGTGGAAACAAGCCAGCCGATTGCAGTTCATTAGCGGCAAACGATGTTGCTTTCGCTTCACCTGGTGTGCCTGTGCGTCTGCCCTGCATGTCAGCGGCAGAGAGGGGGGAGACCAAGGAATGAAGCCGGCTAGATCCAGCAGCAAGTGAACTCTCTTGGGGAGCGCTGAACGCTGTGTTTAGACCTAGGGCAGAGCGGGCATTGGCATCATCCCACTCTGAAAGGAATAGCTGCGCTCCTTCGCCAAATCCTCGTTTGCTGGTCCAGGACAGCGTTTTTCCATCTGGAGAAAATACGGGAAGACCGTCAAAGCCATCAGTGGTCGTTACTCGAATGGGGCTACCAAGCCCATCAACTCGGGTGAGGTAGAGTTCGAAATTACTAAAGCCATGAATGTTGGTCGTGAAAATTATATAGTCACCACTAGGATGAAAATACGGTGCCCAGGACATAGCGTTAAGATTGCTTAGCTGCCGCTGCTCGCCGCCGTCTGAGTTCATGACGTAGATTTCAGCTTTTGTGCCCGAGGCATCAAAGCGTCGCCAAGTGATGAGCGTTCCGTCGGTGCTGTAGAAGGGTCCGCCATCATAGCCAGGATGAGACGTAAGGCGACGTACATCGCCTCCATTGACGCTCATGGTGTAGAGGTCAATAAAATACGATTTGTCTTTCTCGAAGATGGTTTTTTCTTCAGCGCTTAGATTTCCCGAATACGCCAGGCGATTGGAGGCAAATAATATTCTTGAGCCGTCGGGTGAGTACGAGGCTTCGGCATCGTACCCTTTTACCTTGGTAAGCTGCCGGAGCAGACCAGCAGGAAGTTCTTGGGCATAAATTTCGTAATTCTCATCATAGTCCCAGGAGTATCTCTTCGATTTGCCGGAGGCACGAAACTCTAGCTCTTGCGTCTGTTTTTTTAGGGACTCAGGGTCTCGATGAGTTGAAGAGAATAAAGCCCAGTCGTTGCTTGGATGAAACCAACCACAAGTAGTCTTGCCGTAGCCTGGAGAGAGAAGGGAGGTCGCACCATTTTCGAGATCGAGGACGTAGATTTGGTAGAAGGGATTAGTATCAATCCTTTCACTTTGGAAAATAAGGGAACGTCCATCGGCGCTAAAATAACCTTCGCCTGCGCGTAGTCCGGAGAAGGTAAGCTGTCGAATGTTGCTGAGGAAACGCGACTCCTCAATAGTCTCTTTCTTTGGCTCGGTCTTTGGCTCGGTGGGTTTTTTGACAAAGGCTTTCTGGCTGCAACCAAGTGCAAGCCCAATTAGAAGCGGAAGGAACAGAGTGCGGCCAAGTGAAAGAAATCTAAGCATGCGTATCGAATCTCCTGGGATGCTAAATTGCAGAAGAAGACTGCCATGTAGCCAGAGCTGTAGCAAAGGCTTGTACTGTAAGACAGGAGAGGGATTAGCTAGAGGAAAAGACGAATTGTTTTTAAAGTGAGGTGAAGAGCTAGTAGATTAGTGAAATGAGCGCGAAGGTGCTGGTGTATAGAACTCCGCTTAGGAGGGCCCCGCGCTTAAGGCAGAGGGAGAGGGTGTTGAGTGCGCTACCTGAAACTAGCTGCATTTTTCCATTCCTCACGTTATAGGCTTACTAAAGCCCTGGGATTATTTAAGATGAAAATAATCAAAAATAGGCATTTTGTCAAGCGCCGCTAAAGGCAAGCAAGGAGAGCGACCTTGAGTGAAGATACTAAAATACTACTACTTGATGACGATCGTAATCATCTCCATGAGTTGTCACGATATCTAAGCACTGAAGGCTATACGCCTCTTGCTGCACTGGACCCAGATATCGCCGAAGGTCTATTGGAGCAGAATCCGAAGTTCGCCATTGTGGATCTGTTTTTAGCCGGTGAGCAGGGAGCGGAACTTAGTTCTCAGTTTATCCTTAACTTTCTTGTGCCGCGCGGTATTCCATACGGCCGGATGTCGAGCGCTCCTGATATGGTTCCGGAAACGGAAAGAGGCGAATGGGTAGTCCATAAGCGCGACTTCTGGAATGATCCGGATTCACTCTATCCATTGCTACAGCAAGTGCTGTAGCAGTGCTTTTCGCTAATATTCCGTTGAAACAAGCTGGATGCCGTCATGGGCTGTCATTTGAAACACTGCGCGAAATGAGTCCAATCCTTTCGGCATAGATTCAACAGTATAGCTGCTAGTGCTGCCGCCTGATTCAAAGAAAAAATCTACTCGCTCAAACTGGGCGACTTCAGTATGAAGTAAGGCTTCGCCTTTAGAATTTGTAGTCCCCGAGTCTTTTCCCCGCTGTGTTTCAGCAGTGACGTTAATATTCGGTAGCGCTCTTTTGTTCTTATCTACCACCTGAACTGTCACCAAAACCTCTCTGATGCCTGTTCGTTGAGCTCGGTCGGGGCTTCCGTAGACAACTCCACGGTCGGGAGCAACTTCCACGCAGCCGAATGTGGCGAGGCAGGCGAGAAAAATCGCGCATCTAGGGATAAGGAGTGAGAGAATATGCTGTGCTCTAGTCAGGTAAATCGCAGACGACATATATAGGCCACTTCGTATAAAATAGGCGAACATGAGTAAATACGGTCGATGAGCAAAGAATGCCCGAATTAAGAGTCCAATAAAAGACGGTTTACATCAATATTTTATTGCAGAGCGACCGAGATCTTTGTTGAAATAGGGGTAGGTGAGCAGCAGTTAGAAAGGAACTAGAGCTTTGAGCGACGAACTAGACCCAAGCCAAAAGCCTAAAGAGATGATGTTGGTGGCTTCACTTCACTTTGAGGTGCCGGTTAATCCATCAGCGCCCACCACGAGTAGTGGAAGTGGCGGCACCCTGAATTTAGATGAAGTTGATACCGACTCCCCGGTGATCCAAGAGGTGATTACGCTGCGCGAAGGGGACTCTTTCCGCATTGGACGTGCGCGCAATAATGATCTCGTATTGCAGAATAACGCCGTCTCTCGTTTTCACTCAATGTTCAGCGCCTCGAACTCCGGATTGGTGCTAAGCGATCTAACTAGTCTCAACGGTACATTTTATAATGGCCGAAAGATTTCCACACCCGTTAACCTCTCCACCGGAGATGAGGTCAAGGTTGGAAATATCAAGATTAGTATCGACATGCACTTGGGTGGGGTCGATGAGGACTCCGGTGCTCATATGCAGACCCAGTCAACGGCAATGAAAGCGGTGCTTGTGACAGTCCTTGTTACGGACATCGCAAAGTTCACGACAATGTCTCAGCAACTTCCGCCGAAAGAAATGGCTGAAATGCTTGATTCTTGGTTTGGCGAAGTAACTAACGTGATCCAGCGTGAAGGTGGTGAAATCGATAAATATATCGGCGACTGTGTGATGGCGCTTTGGAGAAGTACTCCAGAGACGCTTAGCCAAAACGCGGCAGCTTCAATTCGAGTATCAAACGAGATTCTAGCGCTTACTGACAAGATGTCAGCCGAGAGTTGGCAATTTAAAGATAAGTTCGCCTGGAAATGTCGTGTTGCTCTCAATACGGGTGAAGCGCTGAGTGGAAATATCGGTGGTAAAGGTTCACGCGATTTTACCGTGCTAGGTGATACCGTTAACGTAGCCTTTCGTCTTGAAGGGGTTGGGGCAGTTAAAGGCTGGCCGCTTACGATTAGCGCCAGTACGGCAGAGCCTGTGATGAGCGAGTTTCCGTTTGAGAGCATGGGTCCTGTCATCGTTGAGGGCCGTTCAGATACGGTCGAAGTCTATACCTTGAAGGACGAGTAGCGCGTGCGTCCCTTCTCCAAAAGAGAACTCTCTCGTGAAAATTGAAGATAAGCAGAAACGCAGTCAAGAAATGCGAGATGATTGGAATCTTCGCATTCAAACGGACTATCGTTTTTGGATGAGTGACGGGGTGCTCAGTGATGAGGTGATGTGGGAGACGGGGAAGCGAGATCTCGAGTCTTTGTTCGGAACTGACATCCTAGAATCTGCGGATGCCCGAACATGGAAAGTGTTGGACCTGGGTTGTGGCGTCGGGCGACTGCTGCGAACGGCTGCAACAAAGTTTCGCGGCGTGTTGGGCGTCGACATTTCAGAGACTGCGATTGGAAGAGCTAAAGAATTCCTCGCAGATATAAAAAATGTAGAGCTCAGCCGGATTGAAGGAGTTGGGCTGGACGGTGTGGCGTCGGGGAGTATCAATGTAGTCTATTCCTTTGCCGTTCTTGGTCATATGCCTGCTTCGGTGTTTGTAAGTTATCTCTTGGAAATCAATCGAGTCTTGCTCGAAGGCGGACATGCTTTTTTGCAGATCTATCTTGGCGAGGAGCAAGAGAACGTGATCCAAGATACGCTTGCGGTGCGAAGTTACCAAGAGCAACAGCTAAGACAGGCGCTTGCCAGCTCCGGCTTTGAAGTTCTGTCCTTAGAAGAGCTTGTGATGCCGTTTGATGCGCGCGATGTGGAGAAGGGGATTTTTCCGTTTGTCTTGCGCATGAGCAAGACAAGACTCGCCACTTTTACGGCAGAGGAAATAGTAGCATCGCTTATGACTCAACCGGAGGAGTCGGCCGATGAAGAATGGCCTGGTTCTCGGCTTGAGTATCAGATGGCAGTTACTCGAGTGCATCAGCTTATTGAGGAAGGCAAATTGGAGGAGGCGAAAGTAATGCTCGAGTTCGCTGTTTCTCGGTATCAAGATGCCGAGGAGGAGGCACATAAAGTCTTGCGCGAGCTTGGCTCGAAATAGCTATTTGGGGGAGGAATGAAGCTAGCGACACTCTGCTACCTTAAGCGGCAGGGGCAGACCCTCATGCTGCTGCGAAATAAGAAGGCTAATGACATCCATGAAGGAAAATGGAATGGCCTTGGCGGAAAGTTGGAGCGTGGAGAAAGCCCTGAGGAATGCGTTCGGCGTGAGGTGCTGGAAGAGAGTGGGCTGAAAATCGAGAAACCGATTCTTTGCGGGCTCCTCACATTCCCTAATTTTAAAGACGATGAGGATTGGTATGTCTACGTATTTACAGCCGAGAATCCAGAGGGAGAGTTGGTCAATTCTGCCGAGGGACATCTGGAATGGATTGACGATGATAGACTATTGGAACTGAACCTTTGGGAAGGAGATCACTCTTTCTTAGAGTGGATAGCGCAAGGCAAGTTTTTCTCGGCTAAATTCGAGTACGTCAACAAAGTGCTGCAAAGCCACGAAGTAGAGTTTCACGAAACTCTGGGACGCTAGCCTCAGGAACTACGAATTAATGCAGTTCTCGTAACTGACTGCCGGTGACGTTCGGAACCTCATCTGGAAGACCTTCCGTAGCGATAATCTTGTTCCATCCGTCTAGTGCTGCGGTTTTATAAACCGTCGAAAGCGTAGGATAGTTAAATACCGCATTTACGAAGTAATCGATTCCGCCTTGGAAGCCCATAACGGTTTGTCCGATGTGGACTAGCTCTGTTGCGCCTTCGCCGATGATATGGACGCCGAGAAGTTGGAGAGTTCCTCGGTGAAATAGCAGCTTGAGTACACCAACTTTGTCTCCGATTATTTTCCCTCTTTCGAGTTCTGAAAAGCGCGCGATTCCGTATTCGTATGGAATCTTATCTTTTCGTAGCTCCTCTTCGGTCGCACCGACCATGCCAATTTCTGGAATAGCATAGATTCCGTAAGGTAGAGGAATATCCATTGCAGCGTCATTCAATCCGAAGGCATGGCAAGCAGCTCGTCGGCCTTGTTCCATTGCGGTTGAAGCAAGGGCAGGGAAGCCGATGATGTCACCCAAGGCATAGATATTTTCAACGTTAGTTTGAAAATGTTCGTTTACCTTCAAGCGTCCACGAGGGTCCGCTTCAATTCCGACGTTCTCGAGCTGAAGTCCTTCAACATTACCTATGCGACCAGCCGATACGAGGAGCTTGTCACTGACGAATCTGCGACCGCTCTCAAGATACGTGACGGCACGACCATCAGGAGCCTTTCGACAACCGACCACTTTGTCACCAGTAATAATGCAGGCCTTCTGTTGGCGGAGATTATAAACGAGAGCATCAATGAGTTCTTCGTCAACGAAGCTAAGGATTTGCTCTCTTTGCTCGACGATAGTGACTTTCACGCCTAGAGCGGAAAACATAGAACCATATTCGCAACCGATTACTCCACCACCGACAACGGTGAGAGTCTTTGGAATTCGGTCCATACGAAGAATTCCGTCGCTGTCCATGATTGTTTCATTGTCGAACTCGAAAGTCTCAGGCTGCCAAGGGCGAGTCCCAGTGGCGATAACGATATAATCCGTAGTAAGACGTCGTTCCACTTCACCGCCGTTTACTCTTATAGTATTGGCATCTTCGATATGACCGAAGCCTGTAATGATTTCAGCGCGGTTACGCATTAGCTGTGAGCGCTGCGTCTGTTCGATATCTCGTTCAATGCCACCAGTGCGGTCTGTGAGATCCTTCATCGTGATATTTTCTTTCACACGATACGCTTGACCGTAATGAGTACGCTCGCGGTATCCGGAGAGATGCATGATCGCTTCGCGAAAAGACTTGCTGGGCAAAGTTCCATCGTGAAGGCAATTGCCACCGACTTGCGGGTTTGGATCAACGATAGCGACTCTCTTTCCAAGCTTTAAGGCTTGAATCGCGGCTTTTTGTCCGCCGGGACCACTACCAAGAACTACAAGGTCATATTTGTTTTGACTATCCATACTATGCTCGTCGGCAGAAGAGGGGGTAATACTAAAGCGAAAAGGAAGCTGAGGGAGTTGGAATAAAAGCGAGTAAATACAGAAAGTTGCTAGCCTAAAAATAGAGCGAAGTGCTTAGTTATTTAAGAAGTCGTTTCGTAGTTTGCGATATCGAGGTTCTTTACGACATCGCTAATGCCATACGACGGGTTTATTCTTCTTTATTTCGGCTATTTTTTTCGCGACATCACCGCCTGAGCCGATGTGAACCATGTAGGGATCTTCGTCTGCTTTGGAGTGTCCTCGACGGAACTGCTTAAAGGGAAGGACGGCGATAGAGATTGAGTCTTTGCCTACTTCGATGCGGCTAGTGATTGGATGCGGTGAGTAACAATAAGCTAGCTTTTCGTTGCCGTTCGGTGGCGTTTTTTCTGGATGTAGCTCTTCGAATGACATCAGTTGTCGCTCGGGAATACTCCACTCAGAGACGTTTTCGTGAAGAAATACGTTGAGTGAAACCTGGTCACAGTAATTGGGATATTCTGTTTGGTATGAGAGCCAAGCTTGAAGAAAAGACCTATTTTGGGGCCGATTACGAATTAAGTAAAATCCACTGCAGAGACAAAATCCACGCAATTCAACGATGGTTTTTGGTAAACCAAAGGCTTGTGAGAACAGGACATCGTGCTCTTGATAGGCAACTTGTCTCAATATTTCACGACAATCCTTTCGCCAGATGGCGTCGGCGTCAGAGAAGAGCACATCAAAACCAGATTGTAGCAGATAGTAGACAATCGCAGTTTTAGACTGGAGGATTGCGTTTCTTCCTTCAGGCTTAATGAGCATGGTTGGTATTTTTCGTTCCTGAAAACTCAAGTAGCTTTGATCATCAAGGGCTATAATCAGAATGTTCTTGATATCTATCTTACTTAAGGCAGCAAGCCAGTTATCTAGTAGTGGAATAAAATTGCGATCGCTCA
>QIGM01000321.1 GCA_003230795.1 bacterium | reverse complement strand
AACGGCGACATTGACATTGCAGCCAGTTGAACATCCGGTGCAGACGGAATCATGTTCGCCCGTGTACCAAATTCGAGTATTAAATCTCCACTCACGATGGGTGAGCGCGCCAACAGGACAAAGATCAACAACACATCCTGAAAATGGATTATCGAGTTCCTTGCCTTCGTGTATTCCGATTACCGCTTTATCACCTCGATTAAAGAGACCCAATTCAGATGTCTCAGTAACCTCGTCGCAGAAACGCACACAGCGAGTGCAAAGGATGCAGCGCTCACCATCGTAAATTACCTTTGGTCCCAAAGGCTCAGCTTTTACCTTATGGACTTTCTGCTCAATGAAGCGTGAAGGTTTAGCGTTATATTCGTAGTAATAATCTTGCAGCTTACAATGACCAGCTTGGTCGCAGACAGTGCAGTCTAAAGGGTGATTGATAAGCAAAAACTCTAACGTGGCACGCTGAGCATCTGCCGTTTTTTCCGAACTATCTTGAGTGCGGATAACCATCCCCTCTTGCGCGCCTGTGTTACACGCAATCTCCAGCTTAGGACGCCCTTCAATCTCGATCTGACACATGCGGCAGTTTCCCGCGATGCTGAGATGACGATGGTAGCAGTAGTGGGGAATTTCTATCCCCGCACTATACGCTGCTTCTATCAGGTTCATTCCCTTGGGAACTCTAACCTCTTTATCATCAATAGTGATCGTGACGATTTCTGCGTCAGACATTGTTCGCTCCGATTTGGGCATCAAGGGAAATATCGAGCTTCTCTTCGAATTCGCCACGATAGTGCATGAGAAAACTTTGAATTGGCGCGATAAGCGCATCGCCAAACGGACAAATAGTATGACCTCCGATTTGCTCGGTTACGTTCTGTAACACCAGCAAATCAGAAGGGGCTCCCTGCCCACGATGAAGTCGATTGACCATGGACTCTACCCAGCGTGCTCCTTCACGGCAAGGAGTGCATTGCCCGCATGATTCGTGGGTATAGAAGTGCTGAAGATTCGCGCAAGCGTCTACCATGTCGGTAGTATCATCCATTACGATAAAGCCACCCGAACCTAGCATTGTTCCAGCCTCGGCAAGTGATTCGTAATCGAGATTTACTCCCTTTAACTTATCAGCCGGCATCACTGGAACTGAGGAACCGCCAGGTATGCAGGCTTTTAGTTCTCTGCCTTTCCAGACTCCGCCACATTCGTTTTCAATGAACTCAAGAAGACTGTAACCGAGGTCAACTTCGTATACGCCCGGTTTGTTAATGTGCCCAGAAGCGCTAAAAAGTTTCGTGCCGGGTGACTTCTCTGTCCCAATCGCACGATAAGCGCTTGCTCCATTATCGATAATCCACGGCAAGGCAGCCAGCGTCTCGGTGTTGTTCACCACGGTAGGACAACCGTAGAGTCCCATCACTGCGGGGAACGGAGGTTTAATCCTTGGTTGCCCCTTATTGCCCTCGAGGGATTCGATAAGTCCAGTTTCTTCGCCGCAGATATAGGCGCCCGCTCCGCGATGAACAACGATATCGAGATCAAATCCTGAATCAAATATGTTTTTACCGAGGTAGCCTTTCGCGTAAGCTTCATCGACAGCCTCTTGCATTCGCACGGTCGGATAGGAAAATTCGCCTCGGATATAAATGCAAGACCAATTTGCGCCAAGAGCCCAGGAAGCAATCATCATTCCTTCTAAGCAGAGATGAGGATCACGCTCCATCAGTATGCGATCTTTAAAAGTTCCTGGCTCACTTTCATCAGCGTTGTTGAGCAGATAAATCGGCTTGCCGCTATCCTTTGGAACAAATCCCCACTTCACGCCTGTTGGAAAGCCCGCCCCACCTCGACCACGCAAGCCGGAGTCTTTTACTTCAGTAGTTAGATTCGCCGGCTCTTGCTTCAAAGCCTTACGAATAGCCTGATAACCGCTGCGAGACTCATAAGCAGAGAGCTTATGCTGATCGTCGTGGTGAAAGTTGGCTGTGAGAATTCTATGGTGCTTCATCTGTTTTTTCTCTTCTCGCGTCTCGCTTAGGACTTATTGAACTTAACCATTTCCGCATTCCACGCTTGAGACCTTGGGGCCTCCGGCATTCCTTCACCGAGTGTTTCTTTCTTCGCAGAGTAGCGAAGATCCGGCTTCTCTTTGGCGATCTTATCCATCAGAGAACCAAGTGATTCGACACTGAGGTTTTCAAAAAAAACATCGTTAATCTGAATCATGGGCGCGCTACCGCAACTCCCAAGGCACTCAACCTCCTCGAAGCTCCACAGACCATCCTCTGTGATTACCTGTGCATCAACGGTAAGTCGGTCCTTAATATACGCCGTCAAATCCCGTGCTCCACAAAGCATGCAGCTAAGCGTGCGGCAAATTTGCAAGTGATACTGCCCGACGGGTTTCTTGTAATACATGGTGTAGAACGTCGCGACGGAACGCACATGGGCTGGGGACTCCTCGACCTTCTCCGCGACCCATTCAATCGCAGCATCGGTAAGCCAACCAATGTGCTCCTGCGCCATGTAAAGCGCTGGCATAATCGCAGATTTTTTTTTCGGATAGCGTGAAATAATTTCCGCTACCTTCGTTTCGAGCTCAGGCCCGAACTCCACGGCTTCTTGCCCTTGTCCATTTTGCCCTTGCCCACTTTGATGTTGTCCGTTCTGCACTTCCTTACCTATCGCACTCGCCACCAATCATATTAAGCATGCCAAACATCGGGACGATATCCGCTATCTGATGCCCTTCGACCATGGGGCCAAATATCCCCATCGCAATAAAAGATGGTGCGCGCACATGGACACGATACGGCTTGCCGCTGCCGTCAGAGACGATATGGAATCCGACCTCGCCATTACCTCCCTCAACTGGAAAGTAAATCTCGCCTTCTGGCGGCTTCACTCCGCCAAATACTATTTCGAATTGGCTAATCATTCCTTCGATAGAGTTATAAACTTCATCCTTCGGCGGCATGATGATGTGTGGATCATCAACGGAGACAGGTCCGCCAGGTAGTCTCTTTAGTGCTTGCTCGCAAATCGAGAGTGACTCAATAATCTCGTTGTATCTCACTAAGAATCGGTCGAGGTTATCTCCCTTTGTTCCAAGAGGAACTTCGAAGTCGAAATTTTCGTATCCTGAATACGGGAAGGCTTTTCGCACGTCATAGTTTACACCAGAGGCTCTCAACATAGGTCCAGTAAGGCCATAAGCAACCGCTTCCTCAGCAGAGACAACTCCAATTCCCGACATGCGATCTTGAAAAATCCGATTTCTTGAAATCAAACGGTCGGCATCAGCGAGAAATCCACGAATTTTCTCGAAGCGCGTAACCATTTTATCAGCAAAGCCTTCAGGTAGATCGTCTCTCAATCCGCCAACCCGAGTGTAGGAAATGGTTAGACGCGCGCCAGTTACCTCTTCGATGGCATCGTAGAGTTCTTCCCTGGCTTGCATTAGATAGAGCATAACCGTAAATGCTCCTAACTCCATTGCTCCGGCACCGATACAGGTAATGTGATCACACATTCGCGACAGCTCGCTCATGAGCACGCGAATATATTGACCACGTTCTGGTACTTCTATATCGAAAAGTTTTTCGACCGCGAGCACCCAGCCAACGTTATTACAAATCGGAGATACGTAGTTTAGCCGATCAGTATAGGGAATGACCTGGTTGTAATCAGCAAATTCACATTCCTTCTCAAATCCCCGGTGAAGATAGCCCACGTCAACGTCGCAGCGTTCAATACGCTCTCCATCAAGCTCAATAATAAGACGCACAGTACCGTGAGTCGCTGGATGCGAAGGACCCATGTTGATAATCATGGTCTTGCTGTGGAGCGCGTCGTCGAGTTCTCTCGACTGCCAATCGTTACTTACTTCAGCCATTCTGGTTCATCCATTCTGGTTTAGCCATTCTGGGATTCCTACTGTGCTAAAATTTCCTTGAAAACGGATATAAATTCTCTACGGCTTACTGAATTAGCGACTAACTTTCATTAGCCGGACGCTTTAACCCCTGCCTTACGGGTAGTGATACGAGCTGCTCTCGCTGCATATCAGCGGAAGTATTTCGCAGCTCAGGCACACGCAGCTCAATTCTTGGCTGCTTTGCGTGCTTAGGATAATCCTTTCTCAGCGGATGGCCGACAAACTCGTCGTACATGAGAATTCGGCGAAGATCTCCGTGATTCTCAAACTCAACTCCATACATGTCCCAAACCTCACGCTCGAGAAAATTAGCCGCGGGCCAAAGCGAGCGAAGGGAATCGACTTTAGGATCGTCCTCATCTGCCGCGACCCGAATACAGAGCCGAGAGTTATGAGTCAGGCTAAGCAAATGATAGATAACTTCGAAGCGAGGTTCCTTCTTATCCATCCAGTCTACACAGGTTAGACCAATTAACATGTTGAACAGGAAGGCATCCTCAGATTTCAAGCGTTCGAAAACTGCCACCATCCCTTCTCTTGGAATAGAATATTGTAAACCAAACTCTTTCCACGCAAGTGGTGGAAGCTCCGTAAAAGAACCAGAAAATGCTGTCTCAAAGGCCGTTTTAAGTTGGCATTGCTGATCAGGGATATTTTTAGTCATGATACCAAGAGGAAATTACTAAGCTGCTAGTCGGCTTGACTATATATATAAAGGGTAGTCCTGTGAAAGTACTAAACGAATTCTCTTTTCAGACAATAAGCGACTACTTGCGTGTCCAATTAGCATGCGTAAATCTTGAGGACTAGCTTTCAAGATCAATTCGTCCTAAATTTGCCGGATATCGTCTGAAAGATTTGAACTAAAGCGTGTCGATAACTCATGTTATCCCAGTAATTCACCCAGCATTTAGTCTGAATAGTTCGAGCTCAATCGAGAAACCCAATCGAGAAACCAGGAGAAAACTAATGCCGTCATTTGATGTAGTTTCGGAAGTCGACATGCACGAGGTTGATAACGCAGTTAACCAAGCCAAGAAAGAGGTTGGAACTCGTTATGATTTTCGAGGAAGTAACTCAAAGATTGAGCTGGATGATACAGCTATTACCCTTCATGCGGACGATAATATGAAGCTTAAAGCCCTCAATCAAATATTAGGCGAGAAAATGGCTAAGCGCGGCATTGGGCTTAAATCCCTCAAGTTCTCCGATCCGGAGAAAGCCGGCGGCGATTCCCTTAAGCAGAAGATAGAAATCCTCCAGGGAATTAAGACAGAAGACGGCAAAAAGATTGTAAAGCTCATAAAAGAGCAAAAGCTGAAAAAGGTCCAAGCCCAGATTCAGGAAGAACAGGTTAGAGTCTCTGGACCGAAGCGAGATGATTTACAGAACGTGATGGTGATGTTGAAAGAAAAAGTGGACCTGGAGCTTCAGTTCACCAATTTTCGCGACTAATCTAGTTCCTGTGTAAAGAAGGTGCCTGATGCATTTTAGTCACGACTTGATCATTTATTCTTAAATAAAAGTTTCCACAGATACATCGAATCTTTTCG
Source organism: bacterium (assembly GCA_003230795.1). GTDB lineage: Bacteria > Bdellovibrionota_C > UBA2361 > SZUA-149 > SZUA-149 > SZUA-149. The sequence continues at coordinate 2,499 of QIGM01000321.1, read as the reverse complement.
CCAACGCTTTAACTTGGCGAATATTTAGCTCTCGCTTTCCTTTCAATACTTCACTGACTATACTTTGCGGCCCAATCTCTGGCAGTTCAGATTGTGTTAAGCCGTGTTCCTCCATAAAGAATTTTATCACTTCTAATGGCTCAACATCTGGTATCTCAATTTCTCTACTTTCGTAGTCTTCAATCAGTAGCGATAGAGTATCAAGCATAGATAGAAGCGGGTGTTTTTTTGCAGCTCCTATTTCGTCAAGTAGCTCATGCACTAAAGAAGCTAGTTTGTTGTATCTCTTCTTAGTTTGGATTGGTTTTACCAAATCCTCTAAGGCGCTCCAAGCCTCTAAGTCAATTTGCTCAAGTGTCATTTTTCCAGTCTCCTTTGTCATACTCTTTGTGAGTTAAAACATGTCTTACAAAAACCTTCTGTCTCTCAAATCTAACTATAACAACCAGCCTGTAGGTATTTCCTCCGATATTAAAAACAAACAGTTCTCCTACTTTATCGACACTTGGAAATATTCTTCTTAAATCTGCAAAAGACTTAAATGCGTTCTTCTGCATGATCGAATACCACCTACAAAGCGGTTTCTCTGCTTTTGGATGCTTTTTCCAAAAGTCTCGAAGCGGCGCTTTAGTAAGGATTCTCATTTTCTGATTATATCAGAATGATATAATCCTGTCTATATCAATTTGATATAATTTAAGTTAAATTAGCTAGTAAAAGCAGGTGATTCCACAAGGCTACTTATTTCCTCCGGCACAAGATGCTATAGTCCGGTGTTCTAGTGCTCTAGCTAAATTTAAATATGGGCAGAGAAAATTGAAGTTCCCCGAGATGAGTGCAGAAAGCTGCATTAAGCTTGGGGGAGTTTGCAAGGAGTAGAAATATGCGAGTTCTATTTTGGGGTGCTGGCGCGGTCGGATGCTATTATGGTGCGCGCCTTGCGAACGTAGGTGTCGATGTCACTTTGCTATGCCGAGGAGAGCACTTCCAGGTTTCTAAGCGAGACGGTTTGAAAATTATCGAGGATGGTGAGGAGGAAATTTCGCACGCGGTAAAGATTGTCGATCGCGTTGAAGAATGTTTTGACATCATCATCCTATCCGTAAAGCTCTACGATCTTCAAAAAGCAGCGAGACAATCGCTTAAACACCTCGAGCCCAATGGCGTCTTGCTCTCTATTCAGAACGGCGTTGAAAGCGTCGAAATGATACGCGAGGTTGCTGACGGAAAACAGGTCGAAGCCGGCTCCGTGCTCGTAAATCTGAGCAAGCCAAGACCTGGTGTCGTTCGTCACATGGGTAAAAATCGCGTAATCCGTTTTGGGAAAGGCAATTCGCTACTAGAGGCATTGCACGAGGACTGCAAAAAAGCGGATCTTCAGGCGAGCTTGGTAGACGATGCCGAACTCATGCTTTGGCAGAAATTTTGTCGACTATCGGTGAACAGCGGCGTAAGTTGCCTTTTTCGTCAGCCGCTTGCTCAAGTACTGTGCAGCGAAACGGGTCTAATGACTGTTTCGAGAGCTATTGACGAAGTGGTAGAGGTTGGAAAAGCGAAAGGAATACCGCTCGAGATGGATATAGAGACTAAGATTCTCGAAGGTCTTGAGCAGTTGGCAGAAAATGCTCGTTCTTCAATGCTACTCGACTTCGACGCGCAACGACCTCTAGAGCTAGAATGGTTATCAGGTGCAGTTCATAAGTTTGGACAGGACGTCGGAATCGATACTCCTATCCATTCAACTATATATGCTGCGCTGTTGCCGTTTAGTTCGCCGTCGGCGAGCTAAGCAAGACCTGCGTTCGGCCTGCGGAAACTGTATCAGTTCCCACTTACCCCTTTTTCACAACCTATCTGTCATCCCAGCGATAAGCAGGTATGCCTAGAAGAAAAAGAATCGTAATTCCCCACCTTCCCCACCACATCACTCAACGCGGTGTTCAACGGAAACAAGTGTTTTTTGATGCCCAGGACCGAGGACTCTATCTCGATGTGCTTGAGCGCAATGCTAAGCGCTATGGTGTCGAGGTAATTGCTCACTGCTTGATGACAAACCACGTGCATCATCTACTCGTTCCGCTAGAGAGTGATTCTCTTCAGCGAACCATGCAGTTCACTCATCGACGCTACGCCGAGTACATAAATGCAAAACACGGATGGTCTGGTCACCTGTGGCAGCAGCGATTCTATTCAAGTCCGGTCGACGATGCGTATTTCTGGACTGCTATTAGATATATTGAAAGAAACCCTGTGGAGGCAGGCTTTCCTGGCCATCCTGCGGAGTATCGCTGGTCAAGCGCTCGCGCACACTGTGGACTGGCGAGCGACTCTTTATTAACGAAAAGTAAGAGATGGACTAAGCTGCTAGCTCAGCAAAAGGACTGGTTCCATTGGCTCGAGCATAGGGAAGACGCGGAGCGTCTTTCGCTGATTCGGGCTCGAACAAATCGAGACTTACCTTGCGGTTCTGACGAGTTCATCGCTGAAATTGAACGGAAG
>QIGM01000193.1 GCA_003230795.1 bacterium | reverse complement strand
CAGAGCGTCCAAGCGCGACTCTAAAAGCACCAATTCACCCTCCTCGGATAATCGAAAGGCGTCAATGAGAGCTAATACATTATATCGACCGTAACTCACACAGCACATCGCACTATCGACGATTGCCCAGTTTCCCCGGTCCGCGTTCCAGCCTCCGCCTGAGATAATTGAGCGTGTCCAGGGCGGCACCCGGTCATTATCCTTAAGGATGTCGCATACTGCCTGGGGAAGGGTCGGGTCGTAGCTCGTGAGGATGTCTCGGATTTCCGGATCTTCAAGAATTATTCTCACGCTAAGATCTTCGTGCCGACCAAGATCTTCTTTTGACCAAACCTTTTCGCCAAGATGTGAGCCTGGAGCAACGTGTCCTATGTCGTGAAGAAGTGCTGCCGCCGCAACTGCGTTCTCGAACGGGCGAATCGACTCTGCGCTGTATTCGCTAAGGTGTCGCATGAGGAGCGTAGCGAGATATGCTACGCCAAGGCTGTGGCCGAAGCGAGAGTGCTCAGCAAACATGTAAACGAGTTTGGTGTTGCCAGTTTGGCTAATGGAACGCAGTCGCTGCATCCACTTTGTGTCGACTAGGTCTAGAATTAGTCGTTCGGATTCTCGCTTGGTATCAAAGAGGAGAGTTTGATGCGCGATATCTGCGAAGCTAATCGTTTTTGAAGGCTGGACTAGTAGTTTAGTGTTCATTCTTTGATGTTGGTCATCTTACGGCAAGTTTACAGGGGTTCTCGAGAGACAATTTCAATTCCAAATGCTTCTGCAGCAGTGATCTCGCGTGTGGAGTTGGTCAATAAGCGAATCCGCTTAATTCCTAGTTGTTTTAACATCTGCGCACCGACGCCTAGCTGCCTCAGCTGAGAGGCGCTGTTAGGTTTACTCTCGCCACTGAGAAGCTGTTCGTAAATTCTACCAGTCTTTGGGCGGCGAATATATATTAAGGCACCTAGACCCTCTTCGTTGATTTTCTGCATTGAAGTATGGAGTCGTTCTCTATTTCCCAACTTCTTTCCACCAAGCAGGTCGCCGAGGCGGTGTTCAGATTGAACTCGAACTAATATCGGCTTCGCATCATCTTTTGGAGGGAACTCACCAGCAACGAGCGCAAGATGCTCGGCACCGTCGGTCTTCGAGCGAAAACAGATCGCTCTGAATTCTCCATTCTGAAATGTTGGTAGATGAGATTCTGCAACACGTTCAAGTATGGATTCGTTTGCTAGTCGTGCGCTTATTACCGCCGAGAGGCGAATGCACTTCAGACTGAGATCGGAAGCGGTCTGAAGTAGAGCTTCCTCGGAAGGCAGCTCGCCAGATGCTCCTAAGCACTGGGTCATTACTGCAGTCTCGGGTAGCTCGGCCATGGAGAGGAGGTCTACAGCCGCTTCGGCGGGTGCTCCACGCAGCAAAACGCCACCACTCTTCGCGCGCAGCGGGAATATGTGTCCAGGCATGACGAGGTCACGTTTGGGCTGTGAGGTCGCAGCTAGAACTCGTAGGGTATGGGCTCTATCGGCTGCACTTATTCCTGTGGTCACGCCCTGGCGCGCTTCGATACTAATTGTGAACTCAGGACTATCCCCTCCTTGGTTACGTGTCATCATTGGGAGAGATAGTTCTCGAACCCTTGACTCAGGCAATGGAGCGCAAACAATGCCCCTGGCATGATTAGCCATTAAAGTAATGTCTTCAGCTGAAACAGCGATTGCAGGACATAGCATGTAGCCGGTGCATTTGGTGGCGGCATCATCGAGCAGCAAAATCGTGCGATTCGCTTTAAGCTCTTTTATCGCTGCCTCAAGTGATGCTTTCATTATCTAAGCGAGTACCAGTGCTCCGTGAAGGGGATTGCGAGATAATTAAATTAAACGCAAAACGCGTTTGTCAGTAGTTATCTACCGGAGTTTTGGGGAAATGACAAAACGCGAAAGACGAAAGGGGGGACAGTTCCTATAAGTCAAACTTGCGGGATATTCGAAGAAATTCCCGCAAGTTTGACTTATAGGAACTGTCCCCCCTTTCGTCTTTCGTTTATTGAAAAAGCTTCATAATTCGGTCGATAAGCCCTGAGGTATACTCTGTCTCATCAATCTGCTTATCGAGTGCGTTGAACACCCAGGTGGAATGATCTTCCTCATCCTCAGCTTGCATAGACGTAAGATACTTTTTGGCGACCGACTCACTGTTTGCGCCGCCTAGTCTTTCTTCGGCTTCAGGAGCTTGATGGTTGATCAAACGCCAGAAAGCGTAGCGCCCGCAGGCTGAAACAAAGCAGCAACTGACGACGAATTGACCTTCTTCTAAGTTGGAAGTGACCCACATGTCATAATCACGCTCGTCTTCGAGAAGAAAGTAGCTGCCGAGAACTTCAGCCCACTGTTTCTTCGCCCGGTAAGCCGAGAGTTCGTCCTCGTACTTTCCAAGTAGTGTGACGCCGTCTGCATCGTAAATTAGACCTTGCCGCTGTTTCGAAATATCGAGATTCATAACCGTGTATCCGCTACCTTCTTTTCACAACCTCGAGGCAATTCCCGAGCATTTATCTATAATTCGTCTTTTGGCTCCGGAAGCTTTAGCGCTTTGAAAAACTAGAGAGTTGCCTGTAGTATCGGGTAACTAAAGTAGGCAGGGTAAGCTTTTGAAATCTTTAGCATATTTCTAAAAGAGAAGGAGACTTGGTGGGAAACACGGAATCAGAAGAGCAGGGCGAAGCGAAAGGCTCCTCAACACGAGCGCCTAGAACTGGAGAGCGGCTAGTTGTAGAAAGCGGTCATGTGGCGGTGATAGACCAGTTTATGCTCGCTAATCCTCAGCTTCATACCGCTCGCGAAGAACTGGCCTCGGGAGGGCAGAGCGATGTCGAGGCGCTGCAGCAAGCGCTTTCCAGATACGGCGGAAGTTCCTTGGCGCTAGCACCTGGCACCTATCAAGTACTTCGAGACACGGAAGATACATTTCTCGCACTTGTGCCCGCAGATGAAAGTGACACGAGTCCCGAAGAAGTTATCGAAGCAGCGAAAGAATCAGTACGCGCCGTACGAGATTCAGCCAAAGCGGAAGCTCATGTATTCGTTGATACCCGCTGCCTAGCATTTCTCGATGCCAAGCTTCTTGAAGATCAAGAGCTGATAAAGCAATTCGCCGAACTTCGAAGTAGTGGAAACGATAAAGGTGCGCGCGATTTGGTACGCAAGCGAGGCGGAGCGGTTAGATACGGTTTCAACAAGTATGGCGATGAGCTTGGTGCTTTTCGAGTTCAAGATGTTGAGATGTTAGCGCTTTGGCCTGATGTCGCCGAGTAGTCAGTGATCAGAAGTTAAAAGCTAGATTTGTTCCATGCGGGCATCGATTTTCGCTGCCAGCACAAAATCATTCTCTGTAAGGTTATCGATTTTGTGAGTCCAAATATCGAGTGTGACGTCCCGAAAGCTAAAGTAGATCTCAGGGTGATGATCCACGTCTTCGGCGATCTGAGCGACGGTATTAACGAAGGCGAGGCCCTCGGCGAAACTGGCAAAAGAATACTTTTTGGATAAATGGTGGCTCTCGATGATCTGCCAATCCTTAAGTTCGAGGAGTAGCTCCATTTGGGCTTTTTCTGAAAGAGGTGGAACGCCTCCACGGCAGGGAACGCATTGTTTGTTTGCAAGTTCGCTCATTAGGGCCTCCGAGATGCGCACTAGTTATGTGGCGAATTCTACATGGTTTCTAGCGAAAGCAAAGTTTAGCCGTAACAGGACATAGTCTAAGGGAAGGATTGTGAGAATTGTAATTGCTGGGGCTGGAAGTGTCGGAAAGTATTTATTGGAGCGCCTGGTAGCTGAAGGTCACGCCATCGTTGTGATCGACCAAGATGAAACAGTTCTTGAAGAGCTAAGTAGCACCTACGACATTCAAACCCTGAAAGGAAATGCGAGCATGCTCGCTAATCTCGAACGAGCCGATGTTGCTAGTGCTGATATTTTTATAGCCGCTACTGATTCGGACGAAGCTAACCTCATTGCCTGCATGTTGGCAGATAGTCTTAGTTCTGAGGTTAGAAAAATAGCTCGTATTCGCGAGCTAGTGACAGACGCCTCCGGTTTATCGGATAGAATAGCCGACTTATTTGACCATTTCATCAACCCTGACTCTGAAGCAGTTGATTTTCTATTGCGGCTTTTTCAAGTTCCAGGAGCGGTTGAGCTGATGGAGTTTTGTGGGGGACGCATCTGGGTTGTTGGGGTTGTCGTGAGTGCGGAAGCTGCGTTGGTTGGAAAGCGCTTGAAACAGCTTTCTACGCCTGAGGTTGTTATCGTAGCGATTCAGCGCGATGGCCAGGTGATCATTCCTGGTGGAAATGACCTTATACAAGCGAGTGATGAGCTCTACGTCGCTGCGCGCGCGAATGAGTTTGATTCATTTTTTAAAGCCCTTGGTCGCGAACTTCATCCCACTCGGCATGTGATGATTCACGGAGGGGGAAGCATTGGCCGTCGCCTTGCGAAAGAGCTTAGCGGTGGTGATGTTAAAATAAAGCTCATCGACTCTAATAGCGAACGCTGCGAGCAGCTCGCAAGTGAGCTCAGTAACGTACTAGTGCTCTGTGGTGATGGCACCGATCAAGAGCTATTGAAGGAAGAAGGCATTGATGATGTCGATCTCTTTGTCGGAGCCTCCCACGATGAAGAGAAGAATATTCTCGCAGCGCTTCTTGCCAAGAAGCTGGGTGCGAAGATGACCGCCGTAATTATCACCAAAAACAGCTATCTCAATCTTATCCCTGAAATAGGTATTGATATCGTTGTTTCGCCAAACATTGCCGCGGCCTCCTCCATTCTTAAGTTTGTGAGGAGTGAGTCAATCTCTTCGATTTTCTCTACTCGTGACGATAGAGCCGAAGTGCTTGAAGTAGTCGCGGATGAGGCTTCACGCATAGTTGGAATTCCTCTCCGAGACCTAAAACTGCCTCACGGGGTAATTGTAGCGGCGGTGCATGATGATGAATCCGCTTCTATTGCCCGAGGTGATACCGTTATTTCGCCCGGCAGTAGAGTGGTCTTTTTTGCAAGTCGTAAGGGGCTCCCGAAACTTCAAGAACTAGTAAACGAAGATTAAATGAGTACACAAATTGAAATTATGAACGACGACAAGCCACTCTATCTCGTGGATGGCTCGGGATATATTTTTCGCGCTTATTATGCCGTGCAGCCGCTTTCCACCAAGAAAGGTTTTCCGACGAACGCCTTACTTGGGTTTACGCGGATGTTGGGGAAGCTCGTTCGCGATACTGACGCGCGTTATATCGCAGTAGCCTTTGATACCGGTGAGAAGACTTTTCGTCATGAAATGTATGATGAGTACAAGGCTAATCGTTCAGAGTGCCCGGAAGATCTTGTGCCGCAGATGCCTTACTTTCGAAAAATTGTGCATGCGCTTGGCATGCAAGGACTAGAGAAAGTGGGCTTCGAGGCTGATGACATCATCGCCACTCTCGCGGTAAAGGCAGCCAAGGAAGGAAGATCTGTAGTCGTGGTTAGTGGTGATAAGGATCTCACGCAGCTTGTAGGCGACGGCATCGAGGTTTGGGACCCGATGCGCGATGTGCATTTCACTCCAGAGAAGGTGCAAGAGAAGTTCGGTGTTCGTCCGGACCAGATGCGCGACTACTTAGCCTTAATTGGGGACACGTCTGACAATATCCCCGGGGTGAGAGGAATTGGCCCGAAAGGCGCTCAACGTTTATTGGGGGAGTTCGACTCTATTGAGAAGATGTTGGAGAATCTCGAGCAAATTAAGGAACTTAAAGGTCTTCGAGGAGCTAAAGGATTAGCTGAAAAAATTGAATTACACCGAGAGCAACTCCGTCTAAGCCAGAGTCTAGTTGAGCTGGATAGACTCGTAGAGCCCTTCGTCGATATCCCCAGCGTAGAAACCTTTGCTTGGGAACATGCAATAGAAGAGGAAATAGGCCCTTTGTTTGAAGAGCTAGAGCTCCACTCATTGATGGATTCTTTCGCCGTAGTTCCCGCGTCTGGCGGAGACAAAGGCGAAACGGATATCTATGAGCAGAAGAACTTTCGCATCGTCACTTCTGATGATCTCGAGAAGTTCGCGGACGGTCTAGGCAGCGTTTCTGCGTTTGCTTTTGATACTGAAACCTCCTCTCTTGACCCTTTAAGCTGTGACCTTGTTGGGATATCCATTTCGTTTGCCGACGGTGTGGCCCATTACCTTCCACTTGGCGGAGTTGCCGAGCCTGAGAGGCATCTCTCGAAAGAGCGAGTTCTTGAACTTCTCGGTCCAATTTTCGCCAACCCTGAAGTCGAAAAGTACGGTGCAAACTTAAAGTTCGACATTCAAGTTTTGCGTACTCATGGCTACGACGTCCGAGGCTGTGCGTTTGACGCTATGCTCTGTGCGTATGTTTTAGATCCAGACAAACGGGACTATGGCTTGAAATCGCTAGCCTTAACTCATCTCGGTGAGACAATGGTTGAGTATAAGGAAATTGTCGGCGATTACGAAAACATTGGCGAAGTGCCTATTGATAGAGTCGCCAAGTACGCTTGTCATGATGCAGAAGCCTCGTGGCGCCTTTACGATGCTTTGCGACCTTTACTGCTCGAAGTTTCGAAAACGTATGGGGCTTCCAAGGCGTCCGCTGCGGGAGATACGCCAGAATCTAGTTCTCCACTGTTTGCCTTTGAGCAAATAGAGATGCCGCTTATATCGGTTCTTGCAGACATTGAAAGGGCGGGCATCAAACTCGATGTCGCGATGCTAGAGCGTTTAGGTACTGAGTTTTCGGATGCGCTTGTTGAGCTAAGAGAAAAGATTCAAGAGCTTGCGGGTGAGGAGTTTAACTTGAACTCACCTAAGCAACTTGGCGTTATTCTCTTTGAAAAACTTGGGATTTCCACCAAAGGTATAAAGAAAACAAAAACCGGTTTTTCAACAAACGCGGCCATGCTCGAGCGACTCCGAAATCAACATCCAATGGTTGAGAGTATTCTCGAGTACCGGGAAATCCACAAGTTGAACTCAACCTATATCGAAGCGTTGCGGCGACTTTGTCGGGAAGATACTGGCCGAATCCATGCATCGTTTAATCAGGCGATTGCAGCTACGGGTCGTTTGAGTTCGAGTGATCCAAACTTACAGAACATTCCAATTAGAAACCCGCGAGGTCGACGAATTCGAGATGCTTTCATCGCGGAAGAGGGCAAAGTCTTAATTGCGGCTGATTACTCCCAAATTGAATTGCGCGTATTGGCTCATCTCTGCGGAGATGCGGGCCTTACCGATGCCTTTGTTAGTGGTGAGGATATACACGAGCGTACTGCCCGAGAAATTTTTGGCGGGATGTATAGCAGTGAGGAAGAGCGCAAAGAATTTCGTCGTGCGGCGAAAACCATTAATTTCGGTTTAATTTATGGCATGGGAGCGTTTCGGCTTGCGGGCGACTTGGGTGTTTCTAGAAAGCAGGCGCAAGAGTACATCGACAATTATTTTGCGAGATACCCGCGCGTTCTTGAGTATTTCGATGAGCTACGCCTGTTCTCCGAGGAGAAGGGTTATGTTGAAACGCTCTTCGGTCATCGACGCTACCTCGATACGCTTGATACATCAGGCCGAGATCCGGGCTATGCGCAGCGTTCAATGATGAATGCACCGCTTCAAGGCACGGCAGCTGAAATAATTAAACTCGCAATGATCAAGCTCCATGCTCGCTTGGCGAAGAGTTCTGGAAGTGCGAGAATTGTGCTGCAGGTGCACGATGAGCTGGTGGTCGAGGTTGAGGAAAAAGACAGTGCGGAATTCTGTGAAGTAGTAGTAGAGGAGATGGAGCGAGCGGTAGAGCTTTCTGTGCCCCTAAAGGTGGATGTGAGAGTTGGGCGGAGCTGGGGTGAGAATCCGAGTGGAGATGCGAGCCCATGAGTTTTCAGTTCTTCTCTAAGCCTGTGCTTTTCTCTATAGTCGCGCTTAAGGCAGAGCAGACCGAGAAAAATATTGATTCGGGGAGTGGTCGACGAAATACT
>QIGM01000526.1 GCA_003230795.1 bacterium | reverse complement strand
CAGTCTACTAGGACTGCGCGATAGTGCAATGGCGGAAACCTGAAAACCCTAGGCTTTTCAGGCCCCGGCGGTTCACTTTTAGGACGTTTTAATTGGACCAGCAGAACAAATTTCTTCGCTACTCCCCTCAGCGAACTTTTCAAAATTCTTATGAAAAAGAGCCGCTAATTTCTTCGCGGTGCTGACAAACGCTGCTTTATCAGCCCAAGTATTCTGAGGCACTAGTATCTCTGAGGGCACACGCTCGCATTCCTGCGGCACGAGCACACCAAACACTGGATCTACTACGGTCGGAACCTCACTGAGACTGCCCGAGTGAATAGCGTCGATGATAGCTCGGGTATAAGAGAGCTTCATTCGAGACCCAACCCCATACGCTCCCCCACTCCAGCCAGTATTGACTAACCAAGCTTCGGCTCCATGCTTTTTCATCTTCTCAGAAAGTAGCCCTGCATACTTGCTTGGATGCCAGACCATAAACGCGGCACCAAAACATGCCGAGAACGTTGCCTCAGGTTCGGTTACACCCTGTTCCGTTCCTGCAACCTTTGCGGTGTAGCCACTGATGAAATGATACATTGCTTGCGCCGGAGTCAGCTTACTCACTGGCGGTAGAACACCAAAAGCATCACAGGTGAGTAGAATAATGTTCTTCGGATTACCCGCAACACATGGAATTTTGGCGTTTGGTATGAATTCGATAGGATAAGAAACACGAGTGTTTTGTGTAAGTGCCTCACTGTCATAATCGACTTCCCGAGTATCGGGGGCGTACTCCACATTCTCGAGCAGTGAGCCAAATCTGATGGCATCATAGATTTCAGGCTCTGTTTCAGAACGAAGCCCAATGCACTTGGCATAGCAACCGCCTTCGATATTAAAAACTCCGTGGTCAGACCAACAGTGTTCATCATCTCCAATAAGATAACGTCTCGGATCAGCAGAAAGCGTGGTTTTACCCGTACCGGACAGCCCAAAAAATAGACTTACATCTTCCGCGTCCCCCACATTGGCCGAACAATGCATCGCGAGCACGCCTTGTTTCGGCATAAGGTAGTTCATCACCGTGAAGACGCCCTTCTTCATTTCTCCGGCATACTCAGTGCCGAGAATTACCATCTGCTTTTGTTCAAAACTGATATCGATGCTCGTCTCAGACGTCATCTCGTCGGTAAAGCGATTCGCTGGAAATCTTCCGGCATTGAATACAACAAAATCAGGGTCACTGAAGTCTTTAAGCTGCTCAACCGTTGGTCGGATCAGCATGTTGTGCATGAACAGCGCATGGTAGGCACGTGAGCATATAATTCTTACTTTTAGCCGATAACGCTCATCCCAACCCGCATAGCCGTCGACGACATAGATACTTCTTCTGGTATTAAGATAGTCAATCGCTCGCCAGAGATTAATTGTGAAGACTTTTTCGCTTAGTGGAATATTGACGTCACCCCACCAAATATTCTCCTCGCTATCTGGATGCTGAACAACTCTCTTATCCTTAGGACTTCGCCCAGTTTTTGTACCGGAAGTCACGGCCAAGGCGCCTTGTGCAACTATAGCCGAACCCTGCTCCCTGCTGAGAGCATGTTCATATAATTCCGCAGGCGTGAGATTTCTGAAAACTTCGGGACGAGTAATGCTGTGCTGATCGAGCGAGAAACTCATAAATCATGTTCCAAAAAATTACTGTAGTAATTACCACGCGCCCTTCCCGCGTATTTTCAAGAGGGTCTCTGTTTATATCGGCAGCCTGATCGCTAGTCCACAGGGTAAAAGAAAGATTTTTTCTTTTTACTTTCAGTGGCTTACGCACATCAGGCGCAAAGCGCCACACGAATATCCATTACATTGGTATTTGTCGGCCCGGTTTTAAGAAGCCCTGAAACGCTCTCAAGATACGAGTAGGAGTCATTACGAGCTAAGTAGTTCTCAATATCGCTCTTGGAATTTCTGGCACGACCGAGCACCTCGGTGTCGATTAGCCCTCCGGCCGCATCTGTCGGCCCATCCTCACCGTCAGTACCTCCAGAGAGTAAAGAAAACTCTCCGAGATCTTTGTGCGAGAGAAGCTGCGACAAAGCGTGGAGCGCGAGATGTTGGTTTCGTCCACCTCGTCCGCGCTGCTCACTTGGTACAAGCGTGAGGCTCGGCTCCCCGCCACTTAAAATACAAGCAGGAGCCGAGCATGGCTGCGATTTGCTACGAATCGATTCCATTAGCTCAACCAGCAACTCAGCGTGAACCGTTGCCGCTTCTGTATTCGATGAGCCAAGTGAATGCACTCGGAAGCCCAACTCCTCAGCTTCCTGCCGACAAGCTAAAAGCGCACGCTGATTAGAGCCGATAATATGATTGCTTAAGGTCTCAGGTATAACCAAAGGAGGGCTAAGGAGCTGAGCCTCAAGATATTTCAAAGCCCACTGTGGAGCATTCTTCCCACATCTTTTTCGAAGAACCTCCACCGCGTCTTTCGCAGACGCCTGATCGTCAACAGTCGGGCCGGAAGCAATGATATCGAGCGGATCTCCGACCACATCAGAGATAATGAGGCCAATACTGGGGCATCGATTCAGTGCCGCAGCAAGTCGACCGCCCTTCACCCCTGATAGTTTCTTTCGCACGGTATTGAGCTCAACAATGTCAGCACCTGCGGATTCTAGTTGATCGATGAGGTCCTGCTTTTGCTCTACTTCAATTCCTGGGGGCGGCAGGGTCAGCAAGGCACTTCCCCCGCCTGAGAGCAAGACAACACAGAGGTCATGCTCCGTAAGCGATTCAACTAAAGATAATATTTTACGAGTTCCTTCCACGCCCGCCGAGCAAGGTCGATTCACTCCGGCTGGACGCCCCGGGTGGAGATGAATCTTCTGTAATTCTTTGGTGCAGTCTTCCGGTACGTTTAGCCAACCGACAAGCTTAGAAAGCAGATCCTCTGGTAACTGCTCTTCAAAAGCTTCCGCCATTTCAGCGCCAGCCTTTCCGCCTCCGACAACAACTAACTTTCTAATTGCCGATCGAGAAAAACTTCTACCGGCAACTTCAATCTCCTCCGGCGTCACACGTACGACGTCGGCCAATAGACTATGTGGCCGAACGGCCTCAACTCCCGCTCGCCATATTCGATATCCTTTGGAACTTAGAGTGGATGGGGATTGCATATGCCTGTAGAAGAATTAGATTAATTGAAAGGTTTCTAACTGCATACTACGCTCATTGTTCCTCGATTCGGAACTCTGAAGTGACTGATGAAAGCCGCAAAACCTGCTCAACTTCGCGAATGACCCTCACCTTGCTCTAATTCTCATATTCATCTAATAATTCGGCGGTTATTAATCTGTTAACTCATTTATAAAATGCTCCTCCCCCAATCGCCCCGTATTCTTGTCCTCGCAGTCCCTGGTCTCGGAGATGCTCTGCTTGCAACTCCTGTTACTGCTTCGATTAAGATTGCTTACCCCGATTCCTCAATTTCAATGATGGTTCGTGAAGGCAGAGAGGCCGCTCTTGAGGGAAACCCGGATATCGATGAGGTCATCCCGATTCCGAGACGACCAAAGCTTCGCCAAGACTTGCGCGTCATCTCCCGAATTTTTCGCCGCTTCGACCTAGTAGTCTCTACATCCTCAAGTGACCGCTCCTTTGGTAGTTGCCTGATGGCCGCCTCTCGTAGGGTCTCAGTTGTTCCAGAATTGCGTCTAAAAGACTGGTGGAAACACCTCGGAATTCAGCATCGCCTCATCAACGATAATTCCATGCATGTTGTTCAACGAAATCTTGCGCTTTGTGAGGTTATGGACATCAAACCCTATGCGAGAATTGTTCCTCCTCGATACACGACTAGTTCTGAAGAGTTCGAATCACTGCTCGGTGTCACGACCGAGGAGAGGAAGTATCTCGTCGTACATATGCTACCTGAGGCGAGCTACAAAAAATGGCCTAACGCGTATTGGCGCGAACTTCTGCAAAAACTCTCAACCACTGCTCAACAGATCATTCTAACCTCAGGCCCGATAGCCGAAGAAATAGAGATGACGAAACTGATTGCTCAAGAAGCGCCGTCAAACGTTTTCGAGGTCGCTGGTCGCTTACGTTTCGCTCAGCTCACAAAGCTTCTCGAGGAAAGTTGCGGATTCATCGGACCAGACACCTCCGTTACCCATTTAGCGTCAGCGCTCGGGGTGCCGACTGTTGCCCTTTTCGGTCCCTCTACCTCGATAAAGTGGGGGCCATGGCCTGTGGACTTCCAAGGCAGCCAAGCTCCCTTCACCGATGAGCCTGGTCTGCAAAGTGTTGGGAACGTCCGTCTACTTCGAGCGAACTGTTTTTGCGAACCGAAGAAGAATACTTGCAGAGCCAATACCTCGCACCCCTCAGCCTGCCTCTCTCAAATCACGCCTGAGCAAGTAATCTCTGCCTGGGAATCTCTTGACCAAAGCAAAGACAGCTTCTCATCCCTCACCGAGGCTGTTCAGCGCTAGCGGACAAACGATCAGCTTTTTCTCAACTGAATACTACAGCCCAAGCGAGGGACTTTCTCTAGAACCTTATATTTACTATACTTCGGCCTAGCAATTTAATTGCCTAGCAGAAAATACCTCTACATAGACAAATAGAGATAGACAAATAGAGTCGCTTTTTGATGAAACCACGCATCCTCCATGTGTACCGTGAAATGGACCTTCCTGAGGTTCATATCGTTGAGCTTTTGAGAGCACGTGGAGTAGATCTCGACATCCTCTGCCATCCCAACAATCCTCACAATGAGCGACTTGCCCGCCAAGGGATCATCACTGAACCCTTACTCTGCCGCCATAGACTTGATACGAAAACAATTCGAGCGATTCAAACAAAACTTCAAAACAAGAAATACGATATCCTGCACGCCTATACCTCTCGGACCTTGTCTACTTCGATTTTCGCTGCTCGAAAGATACAGCCTCGCCCACGAATTGTTGCGTATCGAGGGGCGCTTGGCAATGTCTCGAAGTTCGACCCCACTACGCAGCTGACGTTTCGTAATAATAACGTCGACAAAATACTTTGTGTCTCCGCTGCAGTCGCAGACTATCTTTTGTCCACGGGCATTCCAGAATCCAAAATACAGACGATGTATAAAGGACATGACGTGAACTGGTATACTTCCAGTGACCGTGAGGCACTTGACGCTTTTGACATTCCTAGAGATGCCTTTGTGCTTTGTTGCGTCGCGAACATGCGACCAAGCAAGGGGGTAGATGTCTTGCTTAAAGCAGCGAATCTTCTAAAAGACGATATGCGGTTTCACTATTTGCTCCTCGGCGACGTTCGAGATCCCAAACTTCGCGAGCTTGCACGAACGCTCCCCGTTCGCGACCGATTACACTTCGCTGGCTGGAGAAAAGATGCGGCTCAGCTTATCGGCGCTTGTGACGCAATGGTGCTTCCAACCAGAGGAAGCGAAGGTTTGCCGAAGGCAATCATTGAAGCAATGGCACAGTCCGTTCCTGTAATCGGCACCACGGTCGGAGGGACTCCCGAACTCATTTCGGACGGAGAAGACGGTTACCTCGTCGAGCCAAACTCAGCCGAGGCGATAGCATCCGCAATTAGTCAAATCGCAAGTAATCCAGAACGATTAAAAAGCTTAGGTATCGCTGCGAAAAAGAAGATTCAAGAGTCTTTTAGCGTCACGCGAACTGCAGACGAAACCATTGAGTTGTACTCCCAACTCTGCGAAACACGATAGTCGACAACTCTTCGTAAGATTTGTTCGTTGCCTTAACTAAGCAGTTGACTTGGTAGCAACACCCTGTCGATGACATGCAGCACGCCATTGTCAACGCTCATATCTTCTACAATTAATTTCGCACCAGCCACTCGGGCGATGCCATAGTTATCGGTTACTCGCAGCGAAGTGTTCGCGGTAGAGGGCAAATCTCTCTTCTCTAGTGCAAGGAGATCTCCGTGTAGGAACACCCCCACAACAATGTGATGACTAAGAAGCATCCTTGTATTGTAAAACCTCTTGTAATACTCCGCGAGGATGTCCGCGGGTGCGCTCGCGAACGCTGCATCATTTGGTGCAAATACAGTGCAATTGCGATCGCGCTCGAGAGACGTCAGAAGCTCTGCTTTCTCTAGCAACTCAAGAAAAGTTGCTAGCTCCGGCAGATCGCGAATTTTCTCGATAAGATTTGGCATACGATGCTAATTATTGTTCTACAATTTCTTCTTTCAGAGTATAGTCATCTTAAAAAGGAATTCTCGCCAGCTTTCGCTGTGGTGGGAATTCCTTTTCACGATGACTATATGCTCGCCTATAAAACATCTCAACACAACCTGAACTGACTAGGCTCAACGTACAATGTTTCGTCCGCTCCTACCTGTCCTATTGTTTAGCGCAGGAATTTGCTTCAGCCATATTCACCAAGGGCATCTGGCCGGCGACGCAGTACGCTACGCATCTATTGCGAGTAACATTCTCATTCGAAGTGAGTGGTTTTCCCTCTACGATGGCTTTCAAGGCATTGAAGGATACGCCAACAAACCGCACCTACTTTTTTGGCTTCTCGCCTTTTGCATCAAGCTCTTCGGCTACAGCACCTTTGTCGCAAAGCTTCCCTCAGCGGTATTCGTATTCCTCTCGTTGATCCTCTTTTTTCACATCGCACAAAAACTCTATCAACGAAATGTTGCTTTCGTGCTTCTCGCTCTTTTTGTCTGCACGAGAGTTTTCATGCGCGACATTTTAGAACTCAACGTAGAGGGCATCTCACTCCTAGGAGCACTTCTTTGTCTTCTGTGGGCATTGCGTCGAATTTTAGATCAACCAAATGGTTTTATGCGTGACTCTCCCCCGCTAATTCTCGGGATAGTACTCATTTTGCAGAGTAAGACACCCTTCATACTGCTTTTTCTGTTCCCCGTGATAGCTCTTCGGTCACTAAGGCGAGAGAAGCTCATCAAAGATCAAACAAAGGGCAGTTACCAATTTATTACGACCATCTTCGTCATTGGCTTACTCTATCTCGGAGTTCAAAACCTCGACTATCTTCGTGTGGCCTTTGATAACCAATGGATTAATCCTATTCGTGAGAACGACGAGTTTCTGTACAATATTTTTGCCTGGCTTGGCGTACTTGCCTTCTCTTGGGCTCCGATATCGTGGTTCGGAATTTGGCGTGCGGCTGAGCTCACGGCTCAGAGTGTTCGTTCGCGATCGCTCGCGATGATTAACGACGTGGAGCTATTACTTCTCCTTTGGGCTGCGCCAATTATTCCCATTCTCTTAATTGTTGATTGCCGACCTCGCTACGCCCTGTTTCCGATGATCGGACTCTCGCTTCTCGCAGGCGCGCGGTTAGAGACCTTTGTTTCTAAATTTAGTTATCGACTACTCTCCTACGTCGCGCTTACTGCCTCTTTACTTTGCATTCTCTTGTTTGCTGTATTGAATATCCCTATTCACAGAAGCAATTCGACCGTGCTTGCTGTAGAGATACTTAATAAGGATCCGAGCCTCAGTGGTTATTCAATCTGCATTGAGCGTAATACCGTTCCACGAGCACGACGCGCAGCGAAATTCACAAATCTCCTTCTAGAACTCGAGTTCCGTTCGCGCTTTGATGCGAAGACACAAATAGTTCATAACAAGGACACTATGCCTGAGCCTTCGTTGCTACCGCGCTCGCGCGTACTCGCGGATGAGGAATGTCGCAGCGAGTTCGGAAGTCGAGGGCTAAAAAGCAAGGTTCTCCGGACTCTCCCAAAGGGCTTTGCCTTAATTGAATTTACTGCTGACACACGGCCCAGCTAAGGCTTTCGTACTAAAAACCCTCCTTACCTAGGAATTTCCAAATACTTAGGGGTTCTTGCCCGGAATTCCCGCAAATGTTAGAGTCTTTTTCGTTTTAACACCTTATTTCTAAACTGATGAGCCTCGAGTACGAGTACCACTGCAGATCGAATGGAAAGAGCTTGCTCGTTCGCCATGGGATGAATGAGAAGGTGCGAACTTGGTCGGAGTTGTGCCATCGGGCGGGCGTAGAGGA
>QIGM01000423.1 GCA_003230795.1 bacterium | reverse complement strand
AAGAGATAGATTTTAGCACCCCATGGAAACGTCTAAGTATGAAGGATGCCATTCATGAGATTGGTGAAATCCCGCGCGAGTTTGATCTTGATACCATTGAAGGGGTCTACGCTGCGGCTGCTAGTGTTGGCTTTGAGGACATTTCTGAAATTAGCGACTATGGCAAGGCTCTCTTCGAATTGTTTGATCGCTATGTTGAATCAAAGATTATCAATCCAACTTTTATCACTGGCCACCCCACAAGTATTTCACCACTAGCCCGACCTAATGCCGAGGATCCTCGCTTTGTTGATCGCTTCGAGTTGATGGTTGCTGGGATGGAACTCGCGAATGCCTTCAGTGAACTCAACGATGCAGATGATCAGAGAAGGAGATTTGAAGAGCAGGCAGTCGCGGCTGCTGCTGGAGATGAGGAGGCGATGGGGTTCGATGAGGACTTTGTTACCGCACTCGAGTATGGGTTGCCGCCTACAGCAGGTGAGGGGATCGGCATTGATCGATTGGTTATGCTGCTTACGGGTGCCAAGAGTATCAGGGATGTTATTTTCTTTCCGACCATGCGTCCGTTACATTCATCGGCACAGTCCTCGGATAATTCGTAATGTCATTTCACTTCGAGTCCTTTGTCTCTTTTCGCTATTTGCGAAGTAAGAGAAAGGAATTCTTCATTTCTATTATCACGGTAATCTCCGTACTTGGCGTTGCGCTAAGTGTGATGGTCCTTGATATCACGCTTGCTGTGATGACTGGCTTTGAAACAGCGCTACAAGAAAAGTTGGTCGATGCGAATGCTCACGTGACTCTCCGTCGTTACGGGGGAGACATCGCTGATTACGATGAGCTGCTAACGAAGATCAAAGAAGTAAAAGGCGTCCAGGACGCTTTTCCGTTCACCTACAGCCAAGCAATGATTGCGAGCGACATGGGCTCGCGAGGAGTGCTGATTCGGGGTGTTGAACAGGGAACTCAACCAGACATCAAGCTTGGTGAGTTGATGGAATTAGATGTTTCAACCGATGTGCTTTTTTCTCCAGCACAATCCCTCATTCAGAGACCGGACGGAACAGAAGATCTTGTCTCGTATCCTCCATTAGTAATTGGACGAGCATTGCGGCAGCGGCTGAATGTGGCAGATGGTTCACTTGTCACTTTGTTCGCACCAAAATTCAATGCTTCTCCGCAAGGGCTGGTGCCGCAATTGAGGCGTTTTATCGTTGTCGGATCGTATAGTTCCGGATTGATAGAGTATGAGAGCGGGCTTGCTTATACTTCTATCGCCTCAGCCCAACAGTTTTTTGATTTAGGAAAGGCTGTTACTGGCCTCGAGGTGAGCGTTGATAATCTCTTCGAAGCGCCAGAAATCGCTAAGCAGATTTATCAAAAGCTTGGTGCCGGCGATTCGCCGTATTATCTCACCGACTGGACCGAGCAGAACAAACCACTTTGGGACGCAATTCGTCTAGAGAAACGAGTGTATTTCATAGTGCTGTTGCTGCTGACTGTCGTGGCCAGCTTTTCCATAATGAGCACCCTTGTGATGGTGGTTATGGAGAAGAATAAGGATATAGCGATTCTGAAATCTATGGGAGCAAGTGACAACAGTATCTTGCGTATCTTTTTGCTCCAGGGTGCCACAATTGGAGCGGTGGGAGTCGTTGTTGGAACGATATTTGGAGTGCTTGGTAGTATTGGGCTTCGTGAATTCGGTTTCCCGATAGATGAACGAGTATTTTCCTTAGACACCGTGCCGGTTGTGATTAACCCTATGAATATGTTGCTTACGGCAGTATGTGCTTTTGTTATTACTGCAGTGACCGGAGTGTACCCGGCCTGGCGTGCGGCAAAACTTCGTCCGGCCGAAGCATTACGGTTTGAGTAGGAACTATTTGAGTAGAAGCAATGCGAGTTCAAGCTAGCAATCTCACCATGCACTTCGATGACGCCGGTCGCATCATTGAAGTCTTTCGCGACTTAAGCCTCGACGTTGCGAGTGGAGCCTCGGTCGCGATTGTCGGAGAATCTGGTATCGGAAAGACGACCCTTCTCTACGTGCTTGGTGCCCTGGAGACACCCGTCGCCGGCGAGGTGGCAATTGGAGAGCGTTCCTACAAACAGGTCGTTGAGGAAGGCGAAGACCTGGCGCGTTTTCGAGGTAAGAATGTTGGTCTCGTTTTTCAATCGCACCACCTATTGCCAGAATTTGATGCGGTAGAGAATGTAGCTATGCCTCTCTTGATCCAAGGGGTGGTAAGAAAAGATGCATGCCAAAGGGCGACAGAATTGCTTGAGAGAACCGGACTTTCGCATCGACTTTCGCATCGACCAGGTGCGCTCTCCGGCGGCGAACAGCAAAGGGTTGCAGTTGCGCGAGCTTTTGCAGCACGCCCTGGGGTGGTGCTTGCAGATGAACCCACGGGTAATCTCGACATGCGCACCGGTGGAGAGGTTCGCCGACTCCTTCTTCAGCTGCAGCGTGAAGAAGGTATAACGCTAGTCGTCGTCACACACTCTCTCGAACTCGCCCGAATGATGGATCGCATAGTTGAGCTGACACCAGAAGGATTGATAGAACGATGAATCTAACTACGGTCGTGCGATGCTTTCGCTTTCTTCTTTATCCGTGTCTCTCCACCATTATTTTTGGTGCCTTACTCTTACCGTCTGTCTCGATCGCCCAGCAAGTTTTACGCAATGTCGTAGTCGAAGGAACAAGTCGAATTGATGAGTCGACAGTTCTGCTCCAAGTCTCCTCTGAGACGGGGACAATCTTTTCTGCTGAGACGGTGGAAAAGGATATTAAGGAGATTTATCTCACCGGCTTTTTTGACCAAGTGACTGCGGTGCTTCGCGCTTCTGCAACCGGCCCAGAACTTGGCCCAGAACTTGTTTTTCAGGTGGTAGAGCGTCCGGCAATTCGAAATATCGTAATTAAAGGTAACGACGAGATTGACGAAGACACGGTTCAGGAGAAGCTGGCCATTTCTGCTCGTCGATTCTTGGATAGGAAGAAGCTTTCCGCGGGAGTTGAGGAAGTAAAGAAATACTACCAATCGCAAGGGTTCTACGAGACTAACGTTGAATACGAAATTGAGAAAATCGGCGGAAATCAGGTTGATGTCGTGTTTCAAATCGAGGAAGGGATTGAAAAAGTAATTCGTCGCGTGCGAGTCGAGGGGAACGATTACTTTGACGAAGACGATCTTCTCGATGCGATTGAAACATCGAGGTACAAATGGTGGGTCTCCTGGGCGAGTGGTAGCGGAGTGGTTAACGAAGAACAGCTCGCTGCAGACGTTCAACGATTGATGACGGAGTATCTCACCAATGGCTTTGTCGATGCGAACATTGCAGAACCTGTAATATCAGAGGTCGAGGATGGCCTTGAGGTGACGTTTAAGATTTCCGAAGGCGAGCAATTTCAGTTTGGGGATATCTCAGCACGTGGAGACCTATTCGAATCTAGTGTCGATCAGACGTTGGAGGGAGTTGCAGCGGTTTCAGGTGAGACCTTTAACGTTGAGCTTCTTCGGCAGGATACCTTCACGATTTCTGGCAAATATACAGATATCGGATACGCCTTTGTTAACGTTGATCCTGTAACCAACGTAAACAGAGCAGAGAAGAAAGTTCGTGTTGATTATACGATCGATAAAGGAAAATTAATCACAATTGATCGCATTATTATTTCAGGCAATCAGAAGACTCGAGATAACGTGATTCGCCGATCGATGAAAATCAACGAGCAGGAGTTGTTTTCAAGTTCTAAAATTGAGCGCAGCCAACAGCTTCTTCAACGTTTGGGTTATTTTGATGAAGTCACGATTACGCCTGAACCTTCATTTCGTGAAGACGAGGTGAACTTGAACGTTGCCGTGAGGGAAGGACAAACCGGAACTTTTACCGCTGGGGTCGGTGTGAGCTCCGGAGACGGCTTTATTGTTTCTGGAAGGATCTCTGAGAATAACTTGTTCGGAACAGGGAACTCCCTGGCACTCGATCTGAACACAGGTTCTCGTCGAGAGAACTACGTTCTGTCTTTTAGTAATCCTCGTTACGAAGACACCAACTGGTCGCTTGGCATGGACTTGCTGAGTGTGGAACGAGAATTTGACGACTTCGATCGTGATCAAGCGGGTGGGACGATTACGGTTGGGTATCCACTGTGGTTCCTAGGTCCTGAATATCTCGATGACATGCGTTTTGCCCTTAGCTATGAACTACTGAAGATCGATATTAAAGATGTTGAGAGGGATGCCCCCGATCTGATTCAGCGTTCCACCGGAAAATCGACTTCTTCGAGTATTACCCCTCGGATAACTCGAAATACTATTGATAATCCACTCAATCCAACGAAAGGTTCTCGGCAAACTGCGAGAATTGAGCTTGCTGGTATTGGCGGCGACGAAGAGTTCTGGTTGTTGCAACTCAACAATACTTTTTTCTACCCAGTCTGGGAGTCTCCTATTGGAACCTTTGTGTTCTCGCAGCGAACCAAATTCGGTTACGGTGAGACATATAGCGGAAACGATGACTTCCCACTATTTCGTAGATTCTTTCCCGGTGGAATTAATTCTGTTCGTGGTTTTGAGGCGAGAGAACTTGGGCCGAAAGACTCTGAGGGAAATGAGTTTGGTGGAAGTAAGCAGCTTGTAGGAAATTTCGAGATTATTTTTCCATTGTTTACCACGCTTGGGCTTAACGGCGTGGCGTTTTACGATATTGGTAATGCGTTTGATGATGATGACGATATTAAGTTTGACGAATTACGTGAGGCGGTCGGTTGGGGAATCCGATGGCGTTCTCCTATTGCGCCGATTCGTATTGAGTTTGGGTATCCTTTAGGTAAAGAGGATGGGGAAAAAAGCGTGGTGACGCACTTCTCTTTTGGGTCTCCGTTGTAGGTTGGCGCGGGTGGATTATTGCGAACGGCCAAGGAGTCTATCTCTTCGGGCCAGGTGACTGGCGCACCTGTTCCCTACGAGATAGACTCCTTGGCCGTTCGCCCGGGCAGGCCTCGCAAACTAAATCGGTGCTGCGTGGGTGAGAGAAGTGGGTTTGCTTTTAATTTTGGCAGCGGCAGGAAAGCCGGGTAATTTACCCGCGTATTGATTTTTGTAGAGGGAGGCTTCTTTCTTTGCCTTTGTACTTCGCTTTGTTAGTATTTGGCGGATTTGGGGGCTTTTTGAGTATTCGAGATTTTGAGGTAGAGCGTTGAAACGACAGATTTTTCTTAGTTTAGTTAGTCTTCTTTTTGTTGGATTGCAGGTGAGTTCCGCGCATGCGGCTCCTGAGGTTCGGCTTGGGTTTGTTGATCTGCAGCGAGCCTTGACGGAATCTCGCACGGGGAAAGCTGCGCAGAAGGATTATGAGAAGGCAGTATTGGCCGCGCAGTCTAAGCTTGATGTGAAGAAAAGTGAGTTTGAGAAGTTGCGCGAGGCTTTTTCTAAGCAGCGAGAAAGTCTCAATGCAGACGCTCTTCAGAAGAAAGAAGAGGAACTGATAGAAAAAGAACGCGACATTAAGCGAAGCTTTAAAGATTCCCAAGAGAAGCTTCGAAGAACTAATGCTCAGATGGTTGGTGAGCTAATGAAAGAAATACGCGTCGCTGTTGCTGCCGTAGGCCAAGAGAAGAATCTGACCGTTATTTTGGAAAAAGGCTCTCAGGCTGTGCTTTATGCTGATAGTAAAATTGATATAACTGACGAAGTCGTGTCGCGCTTTAATAAGCAGAAGAACTAATCATTTCTTTAGATAGAGTATGGAATTACCAATTCACATTGAACAAATTCAAGAGCTCTTACCGCATCGCTTCCCTTTTCTACTCGTTGATCGCATTATTGAGTTTGATGATGGGGTCAGCGCTACTGGAGTGAAGTGTGTCACCGCGAATGAGCATTTTTTTCAAGGCCACTTCCCTGGGCATCCGATCATGCCAGGGGTGCTCGTGCTTGAGGCACTGGCTCAACTTGGGATTATTTTCGCAAAGCTGACCACGGACGGTATGCGCATGGACCAAATGTGTTACTTCGCCGGTGCTGAATCAGTTAAGTTTCGTCGGCCTGTAGTGCCAGGCGATGTGTTGACAATTACCATGTCATTAATCAAGCGCCGTTCTAGTCACTGGAAGATGCAGGGTCTTGGAACAGTAGAAGGCGAGAAGGTTATTGAGGCAGTATTGTTGGCCGCCGAAGCGCCGGTCTGAGTATTGGGGCCTGAGTATTGGAAGTTGTCAATTGTATCTAGTAGTGAACGTCCGTTCGAGAACGCAGGAGAGTGAGAATGAGTTGTGAGATTCACGAGACTGCTATAGTCGATCCCGCAGCAGAATTGGGAGCCGATGTTAGCGTCGGTCCGTATAGCATCATTGGGCCGAATGTTGTGGTCGGTGACGGCTGTAAAATCGGGCCTCACGTAGTTCTGGATGGTCGAACGACTCTGGGTCCGGAGTGTCAGGTGTTTCAGTTCGCCTCCGTTGGAGCGATTCCCCAAGATCTTAAGTTTGGCGGCGAGCCTAGTACCTTAGTAATAGGTGCGCGGAATGTTATTCGCGAATGCGTCACGCTGCAGCCTGGAACTAAGCATGGGCACATGACGACGGTGATCGGAGACGGGAATTTGTTTATGGCCAATTCCCATGTGGGCCATGATTGCCGAGTCGGGAGCAATAATGTGTTCGCGAATTCGGTAGCAGTCGCGGGTCATGTCACGATTGAAGACAATATCATTCTTGGTGGCCTTGTTGGAATTCATCAGTTCGTAAGAATTGGAAGTTACGTGATGCTCAGTGGTGGCTCAATGGTTGGAGTTGATATTCCACCTTACTGTATTGGCCAGGGTGATCGTTGCATACTTCGCGGACTTAACACCATTGGCATGCAGCGAGCGGGTTTCACTGAGGATGAGCTTAACGCAGTGAAAAAGACTTACCGCTTGTTGTTCACTACAGTCGGCGGTCTTACTGAGAAAGTCGCTAACATTCCCACTGAGCTTCTTGAAATGCCAAGAGTTGCTGCAATGGTTGAGTTTATAAAGTCTAGCGAACGCGGTGTCGCTTCACCGGCTCAAAAGAAAGGCTAACATCATGCTTTTCTCTTGGTTGCGAAAATCTCGAAGCCATACAGAAACTTCCCAGTATAATCCAGAGAGTAAGACACCTATAGGTGTCATCGCTGGAAACGGTCCATTCCCTATACGCTTTGTGAAAGAGGCGACGGCTCATGGTCGCCATGTTGTTGCGGTTTGTCACGAGGGTGAGACTAGTCCAGAGATTTCGGAATACGTAAGTGAGCTTACGTGGATAAAGGTAGGGGAACTCGGCAAAATGATCTCAGCGTTTCGCGCCGGCGAGGTGCAAGAAGTCGCGATGGCCGGTGGAATAAATCGCATTAACCATTTTGGCGATGTGAAGCTCGATGCTCGAGGAGCAAGTCTCTTGTTGCGACTTCGTTCGACTAAAGATGATGTCATAATGCGTGGCATTGCGGACGAGCTTGGAAAAGAAGGAATGGAGGTCATCTCGTGTACGACATTCCTTTCTGAGAGCTTGGTACCAGAGGGAGTGCTGACAAAGAACTCTCCGAGCTCAGATGAGAAGGCTGATATTGAAGTCGGAATTGAAGCGATAAAGGCGATGAGCGCTCAAGATATTGGTCAAACCGTGGTGGTGCGAAAAGGTGTAGTCGTCGCAGTGGAAGCGGTGGAAGGAACGGATGCTGCCATTCTCCGAGGTGGAGAATTAGCGGGGAACGGAGTAGTGGTCGTGAAGTTCGCTAAACCAACGCAGGACATGAGATTCGACGTCCCGACCATTGGCGAGAAAACGATAGATATTATGCGAGAGAGCGGCGCGCGAGTGCTCGCGGTTGAGGCCGGGCGGACATTGATGATGGACGAAGAAGAGATGATACGATTGGCGAATAAGTCGAAAATCTCTATCATTGGCTGTCCAGCCTTGGTTACTCGTAAGCGTTCAGGTGGGTAAGAGAATTCTGCAAGAACGAGCCATTAAACGTTGTAAGTCCATGCTAGTACGAGTCGACAAATACTAAT
>QIGM01000442.1 GCA_003230795.1 bacterium | reverse complement strand
ACAGCGTGTTTGTCGATGAGCTCCACCGTATCGCTGCTCCAAATGCGAGACTTCTAATTAATGCACCGAACCTAAAACGCTTCTCCCTCCTGCGAAGCTTTCGCGCCATGATTGGTCAAACAGATGAAGCTCACGGCCATTTACGTCCTGGCTATAATCTTAAGCAGCTTACTCAGTTGACAGACGGAAAATTCTCGATTGTTTCGACTGAGACGTATTCTCGTTTTTTCTCCGAAGCGATTGATACCGCAATAGTTGCGGCCTACTCCTTGTTATCGAAGTTGCAGCAGCGCGGGCTATCGAAGTTGCAGCAGGGTGGGAAGACCGAGCCGAAGGAAGAGATCAGTAAAGGACTGCTCTTTACTGAGGATGATATGAAAAAATTTCAAAAGAGCTTCCGGCTCTACTCTATGATCTATCCCGTGGTAAGAACGGTAGCCTCGCTCGATAAAGTAATCTCTTTCGTGCCTGGCTATATGCGGCTTACGCGGCTTCAGAAGTCGTAGAGAAATTCTCTTCTATAATGCTCCAGGCCTCAGGAATGCTCGATATTAGCTTATACTCGCTTATATGCTGGGCGAGCTTCTTGCTTGAGCCTACGACGTTTGTAGTGAATGCGAGCCCGGATGCCTGCTGGAGCTTAGGAAATTCAACGCTATACACAAAGCTGCTTATTTCATTGAGAGACCGGGCGTAACGAGGGGACTCCGCCTCCAGTCCGAGTGGTGCCGCTTGAATTAACGTGGCAATGCCGAGCGTATTAATTGCACGAGCTGCGGTCACTCTTTCACTTGGGCGTGGGAGCCAGGGAGTGACTCGCCGGGCAATCGTATCATTAAGCGTTTCTATTCCCATTGTGACGCAAACCCTCGAGGAGATTTGACGTAGTACGGGGAGCGCTAGAATCGCAAGTGGTGAGCGAGTCTGTATATGAATGAGTGCATTGGTTTTCGTGGCCAGTAGTTCAATCACGCGTAGGGTGAGGTCGATTCTATTCTTGCCGCAGAGAAAGGGGTCGTTAACGTTACCGAATACGAAGACGTGTCCGGAGAGATCGCTTCCGTAGCGTTCATTCTCACGTTGCAGGCTGTGCTCGATACTATCAAGTGTTAGAGCAACGTCTTGAGCATGCGTCTCTTCTCGAGATTTCAAACGAAGATGCAAATCGAAGTCGCGTCCGTTACCGAGCAAGCGACGTCGTTGTCTAAAGAGCACGGAATTTTCTTTTACATCGAGAATGATAGCTTTGCGTTCGCCGTTGTCTGCGTCCATGAGACACCTCCTGATAAATAGGTCGAAGATCTTGTGATGCCCTGCGCTTTAGCCTGAGAAACCCTGAGGTTTTCAGTCGTCTTAAGGCTGATCACATCGAATACGATGCTTGTGTGTCGGAGGTAGGTTCAAATAACTTGAAGTAAAGTTCTATTTATTCGGATTGATGCTTGAACTCTCCTCGGGCACGGGCTGTGCGGAGATATCGTTCAACAAGGGGACTGATAAAACAGTAATAACCAAGGCCAAAAGGGCGATCATTAAAATCTCGAGGCTAACACTGGGGAATTTACTTACTGTAGGCATTTAGGTCTTCATTTAGGGAATAACTGCAAAGATGAGTAAATCAGAGAAGACTTAGGATGTGCTTAGCTTTGTTTTCGGCCCAGATTATTTTAGGCTAAAACAATTTTTTACTTTAAGGGGCTTGAACTAACGAAGGGATTTGCGTATAGTTGGTACTAAGTAGAGGTGGTGGTTAGAAATAGCGTTTTTTTTGAGGTCAATGATATGGACACAATAGTTGCTACAGCTGTATCCGAAGGGGAGCAAACCCCGACTAGTATAAGCCCGACTAGTAAGGGCGTAGTTAGCCGGTCTCGACGTACAAGAAAAAAGCGGTCCGCCATTACGGACATCAATACCGCTACCTTCGATCCCAAGGCATCAGAGCTCATTACACATTGGCACACAAACGCGAGCTGCGTTATTTGCGTCAATAGTTATCCTAATGGGATCACTCTCTCGGTTCATAAGCCGGAGAGCAATATCCTAGAGAATGGGGCGGCCGAAGGAGTAGAAGAGCACAAGTACCTCGCAGAGCAGTTCGCCTTGCGCTTTAAAGACACCCGAGACTATCAACTCTCAGAAGGAAAGTATTTTCTGCACAAAGAGAATGCTCGTCAGTCTTTAGAGAATCATCTTTCTCGATTACACAAAAAGAACTTGCTTCAAGGAGCAACGGTTTACTTCGGTACTACCGTTGACCCATTCATCGCATTTCATAAGCGGTTCGATATAACCTCAGCTTGCTTGCAGCTCTTTGAGCAATACAAGCCGCGTAAACTACTTATCCAGACTCGCTCACCAATGGTGATAGCAGCACTTCCAACATTAAAGGCTCTCGAAGGAAGAGCGCATGTTGGAATCGCGATTGAATCTCATTTAGAGAAATCAATCGCGCGCTATACGCCCGGGCAGCCGAAAATCTCGGAGCGATTAGTAGCCGCTCAGGGACTAAGGCGGCAGGGGATATCAGTGAATCTGCAAGTTGTACCTGTGCTTCCTTACGGAGACTTCTTTCGCGATGCTTGGGATTTCGCTGAAGTCTTGGATAGACATAGCGACTTTATCTCTTTCGGAGCCCTTGCGAGCGGTTCCGCAGAAGACGAGAAGCAACTAAAGGAACTTCCTGTAGCGAGGAAGCTTGCAACAGATAAGCAATTCCGTTGGTTGCGACCCTACGCTTACCGCTATCTCTATCATGCGCTTAAGGTGGTTGCGCCGCAGAAATTGCTGTTGCCTGTAGGTGGTAAGGCGAAGCCGGGCCAGCTAGGACTCTTTGCTGCTTAATTAGGGGCTGCTTAATTAATTAAGGAAGGAGAGAAGACGGAGACACTAGCATTAAATGCCGTTAGTGCCTCCGTGTTACACAACTCTTCCTTAGTTAGTTGATCGCAGAGAGCAGCTTTGGGTTGGTAACTAGCGCACGAACACCATGAGCATGGTCTTCGTTGAAGACGTTATCCTGACACCAATCGGCAACCGAATTGATATTAAGTTTTGCGCACTTCGGTCGTACACTCCATGTTACTTGCAAAGGAGAGCAGGTCTGCTCCGAGAAACTTGGCCCTGTTGTTGAACCAAGAAACTCAACCGGCGTCCCAGTATTTTTCGGTAGGTCTTTAGCTAATTTCAATTCTCTGAAATCATGAGCACTAGCATCGTTTACCAAAGTGAATACCTGAGTTTCGACACGCAGCTCAGGATTGGCGCAAGCGTCAGAGAGGCAAGCGCCAAGTGTAGGTCCTGGCTCTACGTCACAAGAGGAATGCACCCAATGCACTTCAATAGTGTCACCTGGCTCTAAATCACCATGCTTGCCGCTGCAGACTTTCTCTTTAGTAGGAGCTAGCTCTGCCTTACTCAGGCTGGTGCTGATGTTGCACTTGTAACCTGTGCCATAGCCATCACTTCCATCACCGGCATAGATAGAAAAGTCTTTAGCCTTATGCTCTGCGTTTTCGTGAAAATGGATGTTGCAGAGGTTTAATTTCTCAGCAGCTTGAGCCGGAGTAAACGTAGCTCCGTTTACGCCTGCTACGCTATCAATATCTCGTGGAGTTTGTGGACCGAAGCCCTCACATGCCTTACCCTCACTAGCCAGTAGCTGTGTAGGAAAGGACAGGCAAAAAACTGCGGCGAAGATAATTCGTTTCATAATGATTCCCTATTCTGAGTAAGCTAATTAATCGATGTGAACAGATAGAATGAAGGTAGCTGCTGAACTTGGCCCATCTTTGCTTGAACTGCAACTCCTCTTCTTTGCTTTTTGCGGTGTCCGTCAAATCGGGGGAGGGCCAGTTCTCGATGCTTCAAAAAAATTTACTAACATGCCTGCGGTTATCTAAAGAGAAATGAGACAAGAACTTAAGAAGCTTGAAGGATGCCGGGACTTGTTCATAGGCAAATTAGTTAAGGAAGGATCCAAGAGTTCTTTCAAAGGCGCTTCACTTGCCACCATACTACTGAAAGACGTACGAAGGGTTTCAGACGGCAAGTTGATGTGTGGTCATCTATGGCTCAACAAGACTAAGGCTTTTGCTGCTTTAGATTTATCAGTGGGTTTGGAGATTCAATTTGCTGCTAGAGTAAAACCATACTCAAAAGGCTATAGGGGCAAAAAGGAAGATGTTAAGAGAAAAACAAAGCAAGATTTTAAGCTATCTCATCCTACACAGGTAACGGTAGTGGAGAGTCAAGCTAGAAAAAGTAAGCGTGATGAAACAGAGTTGATTATTCGTAAGGGGAAGTGAGGGGGACAGTTCCTCTCCAACGATTTACTCAGTATTTATTTATCATTTATCATTTATCGAGATCGATTGTTGTCCCAAATTGCCGACCAAAAAATTGCTCAGGAACTGTCCCCTCTAACGCATTTAAAGGCAAAGTTCTCGCTAGCTCTTGCCGAAAAGGACATATAATTGCGCGCCAGAGTCTAAAGTAAGGCTCAGAATGGTCGACTTCCTTAATCTAACACGGAATTTCTTAAGGATAAGAAGGTAACGCTATGGCCAGCAATATTAGCGCTCAAGACTCATTGAGCGAAATTCTTCAGACAATAAGCAATCAAACCCTCGATAGTGACGCACAAGCACGGCTGAGCAGTGCTCAGAAGCTTTCTGTCACACCCGGTACGCAGGCTGATTCGGCCGTGCTTCTTTCTCTCTCTGGCACGACTCCGTATTCTCCAGATCTGAGCTTTCGCAGCCTGATCTACAACGCTTCGGCAGCCTTGTCGGGAACTAGTGACCAGGCACTGGTGAGGTCCGAGAGCACCGAAGTGAGCGCGCTAGATCGGTTGAAGGGCTTAGTATTTTCATGAACCACTTTGGCTTTTTAAAAGTGTGCATATCGACCCATATGACGTTGGCAATATGTTGCCCAAATTAGTATCGCCGTGAAAAATCTCTGCGCGAGGCATTCTTCTTCCTTTTTCCGGCGAATGATAAACATAAACTCGAGAAATATTGTTACTTTTCTTCTCCAGAGTGCATTGCCAGTCTAAATTGCTTTACTTTATTCATGGGTGAAATTGTGCTATTTCACTCTCTCTTGAAAGTATGGGCTAAAGTGACTCGAACCGGCGTAACAAAAATTGATTCTACTGACCAGCAGTCAGTAAAGAAAGGATTCCGAACGACAGTCCGGCGTTTACTTGGATATCTGCATCCTCACCGGAAGCGATTTTTTCTCGCTTTGGGCACGATGGTGATATTTGGAGCTACTGACGGTGCCGTGCCCTTTGTCCTCCGTTACGTGCTTGATGATATTTTCGGCTCGCATGACAAAAACATGCTCTGGCTGCTTGTTTCGATGATAGTTTTATTTGGATTTATTCGAGCGGTTTTCGGATTCCTTCAACGCTATCTTTCGCTTAGCGTTGGGCTAATGATTGTCGAGGATCTTCGAAATGAAATCTCGGACAAATTGCTCCAGCTTTCCCCTGGCTTCTATAGCGCACACAGCACAGGTAGCCTTTTGTCGCGAATGACTAATGACACGCTACTTATCCGAAGAGGCCTTACGGATGGTGCGGTTTCCATTTTGAGAGATGGAATAAGAGTTATCGCGCTTTTAGCTGCAGCATTAGTGCTTGATCCTTTCCTAGGTGTGATCGCATTTTTTGTTTTCCCACTTGCGATTCTTCCGATTGTTAAATTTGGTAAAAAAGTAAGACGTCTGAGTAGGGCGGGACAGGAACAGCTTGGCGGGCTAACTGCGATTCTTCATAATAATATTATGGGACATAAGGTCGTTCAAGCGTTCTGTGCGGAAGATCATGAACGGCAACGTTTTGTCGATGAAAACGCTCGTTCAACTAATAATTTTCTTCGAGCGGGTAAATATGGAGCTCTCTCAGCCCCGGTCAATGAGATCTTAGCAAGTATCGCGATTGCGGTGATTGTCGTCTATGGAGGTCTCAGCGTAATCGGCGGTGTTCGCACACAAGGGGATTTCGTCGCTTTCATTACAGCTGTTCTTCTACTCTACGAGCCGCTTAAGAAATTGAGCCGGGTGAACACTACTATTCAAACAGCAGTGGCTGCTGCGGATAGGGTCTTTGAGGTGCTCGATGTGGAACTGGAGATTACTGACTCCGCTGCCTCAATGGTATTATCTACAGCAAGTCCAAAAATCGAATATCAGTCTGTCTCCTTTCGCTACCCAGCCGTGTCAGATGAAGATAGTGCGCTATCATCGACGCCCTTAGAGGTTTCGCAAGAAGATACTTGGGCTTTATCGAATGTCTCGCTAAAGCTCGAATCGGGCCAAACGGTGGCGCTCGTGGGCTCTTCCGGGGGCGGTAAATCGACTTTAGTTCAGCTTCTACCCAGATTCTATGATGCCGAACTTGGGGAAATTTTGATCGACGGTAATGATATCCGTAACTATTCGCTCGAATCATTGCGGCAACATATTTCGATAGTTGATCAGCACACCTTTCTATTTGATGAGAGTTTTTCCTATAATATTTCCTACGGCAGATTCGATGCGACTCAAGAAGAGGTAATCGCTGCGGCGAAAGCCGCCCACGCCGATGAGTTTATTAGGGAACTCCCTAATGGATATGAAACAATGATTGGCGAACAGGGAGTGCGTCTTTCCGGTGGTCAGCGTGCGCGGATTGCCATTGCTCGGGCATTGCTAAAGGATGCCCCGATTCTAATTTTGGATGAAGCAACGGCTAGCCTAGACAGCGAGTCCGAAAAATTGGTTCAAGAAGCCATTGAACGTCTGTTGGTAAATAGAACCGTACTTGTGATCGCACATAGACTATCCACGATCCAAAACGCAGATACGATAGCAGTTCTCTCCAAAGGTAAAATTGTCGAACAGGGCACACATCAAGAGCTGATTGAGCTGAGCGGAGAATATCAAAGACTCCACGCGCTACAGTTTCGGTATGAGCAGTCGAATGTCGATCAGAGACAGGCTCAGACAGTAAATCAGGGAAGTTAGTATTGGCTGGGAATGAAAGCGTTACTTCAGGAAAATCGACAGCTACACCTTAACGATGGCGCTCTGGCGCCCGATCTAAAACAAGAACTGATCCGCCTTGAAGAATCGATATGGAAGGGAGATTTGGAGGTTGTTAGCGCAGGTCCCAAATCAATTCGGTCGGCGGCCTTAAGTTCTGAGAACTGGAACCCATCAACTCCCAATCGTCGTCCTAAATGGAAACGCATGATTCTGAGGGCTCCAAAGTCCAATCTCAACGTTGTAGTTAAACTATCCAATGAAATAGGTCTTATCCGTAGGTTATATCGACACGTTTTGCCGACAGATAGGAACAGTAAAGCTTTCAAATTCACCAGAGAACTAAAAGATTCAGACGTAACTACCGTTCCCGTACATTCATACGGACATATAAATGAGAATGGTCTGTATCGCTTTAGTTTCATGACAATGGATGAAATCGATGGCTTAGATACGCTCGTTGAACACTTAAAAAGTGAACATCTAAAAAGTGGACTAGAGGTCACTGAGTCTGGTGAGAAAATTCTAAGATGTCTGGCTGAGGGACTTGCCTCGGCTCACAATGCTGGATTTTTCCACGGAGATATAAAGCCCTATCATTTATATGTCGGCTCTGGTTTGGGGAAAACACATGAACTTTCTCCGAGTATAAAGGATTGGGTTTGGATTGACTTAGACGACTGTCTATTAAGTTCGTCTTTAACTAGACGCCAGCGCGTAATTAATCTGTATCAAATCTGGAGATATTTCTTGGTTCCTCTGGGTGAGAAAGACATGGATGAATTCATCTCGATCTATCTTAAACGCAGCAAAGAATTTACGATTGAAAAAGGAAAACTTAAACAACTAGTTTTACGGCATTACGAGCGTCGCCTTAGACGTGATAAGCGCAGAGTAGGTTGCTAAAGCAATTTACTAGGGCAAGAGAAATAGCTAACTGTTTTCTTCTCTTTCTTGCAGAATTCTCTTACCCATCTGAACGCTTAACTTTTTGTAAGTTGAGTTAAATCAAATATCTGTGTTCTTATAAGTCGGAGCAGGTGAGTAATTTAAAGGAGAATGGTGTCAAGAGTGAGTT
>QIGM01000021.1 GCA_003230795.1 bacterium | reverse complement strand
CTATCAACTGAGAATATTGAACTTCCTTTGTTATTTCAAATCGATATGTTTTGGTACTACTCAAGGAAAGAACCTGGAACCCTTAGTGGGGGAACCCTTAGTGGGGGCTATAGCTGGGAATGCTTTTTACGGAAGTGAATGCTACTGAAGAGCCCGGTGCCGGAAAACTGCACGCCGGGATTCTGTGAGGGGTGTGTCAGGCAACTGGCACGTCTACCTCGATTCCAAGATACAACAAATTGAGTAATCTCCGATGGACAATACAAGACTCTTACAACACATTGTATTTTGGCCAGGAATTCTGAGCGAGGTTCTTGCTCAGATTATTACCGTTCCATCAGTATGGTTTATCCTTACTCTGCCTGGATTTTTTCATTCTGGTTCGCTTGAGCGGATATCGGAGTCGGTTGGTTTAGGTCTATTTCTGTTGGCTTTTGGCATGTGGTTTTTAGCTTGCGGTAAGTTGCTTACAATATTTGGCTACTTTTTTGATAGGCGAGGATTGATGCAAACATACAGCGTGTTGCAGCTCCTCTACCTTGCTGTGGGAATGAGGATGATGGGATCAATGGGGATTGCCTCAAGTCATTGGTTTGTAGCCATTGCTCTGTTGTGGTTTAGCCATTTGCTTTTGGCAATCTATGTAGCGTTCCGTAAAAGCATCCCCTGATTCTGCTACATCAGTTGGATAACAAATCAATCGAGCGGACCGCCGTCACCTTAAGCAAGTAGTAATGCCATTACTGCTTGCCATTACTGCTTTCTGTGCATGAAGTCTGTTCTCGGCTTGGTCAAAGACAACAGAGTACTTTGACTCGAGGATTGCGTTGTCTACCTCTTCGCCTCGGTGGGCAGGGAGGCAGTGCATGAAGATGGCGTCTTTTCTTGCTTGTTCCATTAGGTCGACGCTGACTGTGAAGCCTTCGAAGGCTCGGAGTCTGTTGAGGTTTTCTTCTTCTTGTCCCATTGAGGTCCAGACATCCGTGTAGACTACGTCGGCTTCGCTTACTGCGCTTCGGGGATCGTGGTCTACGGTGTAGGGCGCGCCTTTTACTCGTAGGCTTGGTTCGTAGCCGGTGGGGCAGCAGACGGTGATGTCCATTCCGCTTCGTGCAGCCATGAGAATTAGGGAATTACACACATTATTGCCGTCGCCGATGTAGCAAATGCGTAGGCCTTTTAAGCTTCCGCCGTTTGGACTTAGCTTATGCTCGGCGATTGTTTGGAGGTCGGAGACTGCCTGGCATGGGTGATAGAGATCGGACAGGCCATTTATAATTGGCACTTCTGAGTGTTCCGCAAATTCTAGAATGTCGGTGTGCCGAATGACTCGCATCATTACGCCATCTCCGTACCTAGAGAAGACCTTGGCGATATCTGAGATCTCTTCTCTTTGTCCCATCTGAATTTCTGAAGGACGGAGTACTATCGGGTAAGCGCCAAGCTGCTGGATGCCGATTTCAAATGACACTCGAGTTCTGTTCGAGGGCTTTTGAAAGAGCATGATTACGGACTTTCCGGCGAGAACGTTGTGCTGCTCTCCTTTTTTCAGCTTTGCCTTGAGATCGCAGGAGACTGAGAGGATCTCTTGCACCTCGTCTGGAGAGTAGTCTTCAAGGGAAATGAAGTGTTTTTGACTGATGGGTCTTTGGCTGATGCTCATTTTGATCTTTTCGAGTAAGAGATTTTAGTTCCAATACCGGTGTCAGTGAAGACTTCAAGCAGCACAGCGTGCTCAACGCTTCCGTTGATGATGTGTACATGCTCAACATTTGCCCGAATTGCATCAATCGAGCACTCTAGCTTCGGCTTCATGCCTCCGGTAACGTCGGGATGATTGAGTAGTTCTTCCGCTTCTGCGAGATCTAGTTCAGAACGCAATTCACCGTCGGCACTCAGTCCTTGCACGTCCGTGAGGTAGATAAGTTTTAGAGCGCCAAGTGCAGCGGAAATTGCTGAGGCAGCGTAGTCGGCGTTAAGGTTGAGGGTCTCACCCTCTAGGCTCTCACCGATGGAAGAGATAATCGGAATGTATCCCTGCTCACAAAGCGATTCAATCAGAGCGACGTTCGTCGCTTCAATCTTTCCAACTTGTCCGAGATTTTCATCCTTCTGCGAGCGAATGCGTTTGCAGGTAAAGAGGTTTGCGTCTTTCCCTGACAGTCCTACTGCTTGTGCGCCACTTCGATTTATCAAAGAAACTACTTCGCTGTTAATCTTGCCCGAGAGAACCATTTCGGTGATTTCCATCGTCTCAGAGTCCGTGAACCGAAGACCGTCGATGAAAACAGTTTCTTTATTGAGCTTTTTCATCCAGCGAGAGATTTCCTTACCGCCACCGTGAACGACGACTGGGTTGAGCCCAACGAACTTTAGCAGCGCTACATCTGCAGCAAAGATTTGCTTAAGCTCCGACTCAAACATCACAGAACCACCGTACTTGATTACGATAGTCTTGCCATGGAACCGCTTAATATACGGTAGGGCCTCAACAAGTGTTTTCGCTTTTTGTATCTTCTCTTTCATATCTTTCTTGCGCCCCGTGCCTATTTACTTGTGCATTTAAAAGGCGACTAGACATTGTTTAGTTATAGTCCACGTTAATATCGATATATTTTTTAGTGAGGTCACAGCCCCATGCGGTTGCTACTGACTCACCGAGCCCCAGGTCTATCGTGACCTGGACTTCTTTAGTTTGCAGGCTTTTAGCGACTTCCGTAAGCGAGATGCCGGGCACTGGTTCACCGTCGCTGAATACGAGGTAGTTACCGAAGGAGAGTTTTACTTTACTTGGTTCCACTTCGATATTCGGTGTCTTACCGAGTGCCATTATCACTCGACCCCAATTTGGGTCTGCCCCGTGAACTGCAGTCTTAACAAGCGGCGAGCCTGCGATGCTTAGGCTCGCCCGTCTTGCGTCTGTTAGGGAGGCTGCGCCTTTAACTTTTACTTCAAGAAGTTTCTCCGCGCCTTCACCGTCTTTGGCGATGAGTTTTGCTAGCTCCACGCATGCCTCTGTTAGAAGAGACTGAAGCTGGACACGGTTTTCTTCGTTTTCTAATGAAATAGAATTCTCTGGGGAGGAAAACACCAAAGCCATATCGCTTGTAGAGGTGTCGGTGTCGACAGAGACCATATTGAATGAGGCGTCCACGGCTTGATCTAGCATCGATTGAAGTACGTCCTGCGGGACGTCTACATTGATAACTAAGTACGCAAGCATCGTGCCCATGTTCGGGGCAATCATGCCCGAGCCCTTAGCAAAGCCCGCAACAACAACGTCACGTCCGTCTATTGAGCTGCTGAGAAACGTTTCCTTCCTTATTAAGTCGGTGGTGAGAATAGCATCGGACGCTTCGTCGCCCTTTTTCTGTTTCGAGTCCTGTAGAAGCAAATCCAAGCCGGCTTCAATTTTCTCGATTGGCAGGGGGACACCGATGATACCGGTTGATGCGACTGCGATTTGACTAGCGCTGAGCCCTAAGAGTTTCGCCGCTCGCTCTGCTGTTCTCTCAACATCCTCTATTCCCTTTGGGCCAGTCGCGACATTTGAATTCCCCGAATTTATTACTACTGCCTTTACCGAGCCGGCCTCAAGGCAGGCTTTCGTATGTTCCAGACAGGCCCCACGAAAAGCATTTCTGGTAAACACACCCGCGCAGGCTTGAGCATTGGGTACGTAGAGAAAAGCGAGGTCCAGGCCCTCGCTTTTGATACCGCAGGCGGTGGCACCTGCGTATACTCCATCAATGTCAGTTACGCTTTTCATTAGCTTTCGATTTTGACAAACACAGTTTTGACAATCAAGGGGTGAAAGCGTAGCGTTTGGGGGTAAAAAAGTCAAAAATTCTGCAATCTTGTCGCCAGTTTTTTGTTCGCTTTGGCGGTTGTTTAAGCTCCTGGAGTAGCCCTCGTGGATGTAAGTAAATCTCAAGCCTCCCCGTCGTTTGACGCTATGTCGTTGAGGCCGAGTGTTATCGATATAGATTTAGCGAACCTCGTACATAATTTGAGCGCGCTTCGTGCCCATACTGCTGGCGCCAAAGTAATGGCGATTCTAAAAGCCAATGCCTACGGCCATGGATTGTTCGAGTGTGCGCGGACATTGGAAGACGCAGGTTTGGATGCAATCGGCGTGGCCTACCTGGAGGAGGGGATCGCATTGCGACATGCTGGTATTACGCTTCCGATACTTGCCCTCGGTGGAGTATCTGGCCGCCAGATTGAAGGTTTTCTTGAGCATAATATCGATCTCACTGCCTCCTCTGTTTATAAAGTAAGAAGAATCAATGAAGTGGCAGCAGCGCGAGGAGTGAAAGCTCGAGTGCAGCTAAAAATCGATACGGGAATGGAGCGTATTGGGCAGCACTACTATTCGGCCGAGTCGCTGCTTGAAGAAACTCTTCGCGCCCCCCATTGCGAAATTGTGGGAGTATACTCTCACCTCGCCGCAAGCGAAGGAGATGACACCAGCTTTGCGCAGCTACAGCTTGAACGACTTCTAGAATGCCTAAGTTTCTTCGACAAGCACTCCCTACCAACCCCAACACGACACTTGGCAAACTCTGGAGGGGTGTTTCAATTACCAAACACACACCTCGATATGATTCGCCCAGGACTCGCGATCTTTGGCGTAGCTCCTACTCTGAAGCTAAAGGACACGATTTCGCTCAAGCCAGTGCTATCGCTTCGTTCTGAAATTTCGTTTTTCAAGGTGGTGAGAAAAGGCGCAACTGTTAGCTACGATCGGACTTGGACTGCTCCAGAGGATACGCGCGTGGTCACGATTCCTATTGGTTATGGTGACGGCTACCAACGAGCCTTATCGAACTGCGGGCGAGTTCTCATACGTGGCAACTCTTATCCAATTGTTGGCAGAGTGTGCATGGATCAGCTGATGGTAAACCTTGGAACTGAGGGAATTGGATATAACGGCGATGAAGTCGTGCTTATCGGTGCTGAAGGCGAGGATGAAATTCACGTGGAGGAAATAGCAGACTTGGTAGGAGCTGATGCGCGCGAGGTGCTTTGTTCGCTGAATGCTCGCGTCCCAAGACGCTTTAGGTCTGCTTAGATGGGCTTATTTAGGTATTGGCGAACTTCGTGACGAAGTCGCGAAATACATCACCACGCTCTTGATAATCTCTAAATTGGTTCAGGCTGGAACTAGCGGGTGAGAGTAAGCAGATTCTACCAGGCTGCGTCCATTGGAAGGACAGCCGCACAGCTTCTTCCATATTCTTCACGGGGTGAAGCGTCATCTCGTTAAGTGCATCAGGATAACGCTCTCGGAGTAGAGATTCTATTCTAAGGCCAGTGTCGGGCAGCAAAATCACATGGCCTAAGTAATTTTTTCTCTCTGCTAGATCTCTCGCCAGTTCCTCGTAAGAGACGCCGCGATCGTGCCCACCAACAATTAGCGTTTGAACTGTCTCTCCAAGACTGGAGAGTGCATGCACGCAAGCTTCCGGTATCGTCGCCAGTGAGTCATTGTAAAATCCAATACCTTTGTGCTCACCGATATACTCCAGTCGGTAGGGCAGTGGTTTAAATGAGAGTAAGGCTTCACGCACATGCTCAGGTTTAAGTTTCAGCACCGATGCAACGCTGAGCGCAGCGAGTACGTTTTGTGCATTTCGTCCTGAGGGTAGCTGCAAATCTTCGTTGGAGCAGAGTAGAGTCTCGCCTTCTTCGGTAACGTAATGCACGGTGTCTTGATCAAGGTAAGCGCGAAGAGGGGGCTCGGCTGAATCAGGTTTCGAGTCTGAAAAAAGAGCGAAGTTGGTGTCAGCCTCCAGATCGGCAGCGAAGTCTTGTTGCAGGCTCGTGTTGCAGATCACGGTTGTTTGGGCGTCTGCTATTCTTAGTTTTGCGCTTCGATACGCCTCAAAGGTACCGTGATGATCAAGGTGCTCGGGCAGGATATCGAGTAGCACTGCAATGTGCGGGCAATGTCGCAGATCCTCTAGTTGAAAACTCGAGAGTTCCGCGACAAATATCGTGTTTTCATCTGCTCCGTCGAGAGAATCAAGTGCAGGTGTGCCGATGTTTCCAACAAGACGAACGTCGGGGAAGCTACTTTTCAGCAAATCAAAAAGTAGGGCAGAGGTAGTGCTCTTTCCCTTGGTCCCGCTCACACCTATCAATATTCCTGGAGCACGCTCCATGAAAACGTTACACAAAGAACTAACATGCATCCCCTTAGCCAATAGAGGCTCAAAATCGCCGTGAAAAAGAGGGATACCCGGTGAGCGCAAAATTGTGTCGAAGGAATTCGCAACATCCAAATAATGGGCGCCGGTAAAGGTTTCTGTGTTCTGCGGCGCTTCCGTGATTAGGGAAACAGAGTTTTTGTCAGCAACGCCAATGCGCAAATTCGGGTGCTGTTTGAGAAGGAAGCGATGGGAACTCTTTCCTTCTCGTCCATAGCCGACAATCAGAACGGAATTACCTCTAAGCTCCGATTGCATCAAGGCTCTCCTTAAGCGCGTTTTTGAGCAGCGCTTCCTGGTGTAGCGGAAGGAAATGATCAGTCGACCAGGAGTGGAGGAGAGATTCTCCCGCGTTTGTTTCTTCGCTCTGCTCTACCAAGCGCTGCAGTTCTTCTGGCACCTTAATGCCACCGTTTGTAGCGTTTTGAATCGCTAGTCTGAGAGCAAGTCGGCTTTCCTCTATTGTTCCGACACATTCAAAGGGCTTACCTTCTCCTTCGCCGAGGAGATCTTGAATGTGTTTTTGGATTGCGGAGTCTAAGAAATAGTTTGTCGAAAATACTTCGAGCATTTTCTCCTTTGAGAGAAAAGGAGCAATCGTCAAAAAGACAAAGGCACACTTCGGACATGTTCCACACCAGGAGTCCTTTCTCTGATTTATGTTACAGCTACGAAACGATCGGAGCTGTCGCTCAAAGCGGCTGAAGAGCATGCTGATTTGTACGTCGTGTAGCGGACGAAGGATACTGTAGTATTGAATGTCTTCGCTTAAGTATTTTTTAGCGTAGTTTCTAAACAAGCGTTCAAAGCGAAAAGATTTAGAATACTGATGATTGATAGGCATGCCGGAGATTGTGAGATTCGCCTCTTCAGCACTTGTTTCGTTTGAAGCGATTACTCGGGTGAAACCGTTGGCTGCGGCGACCAGGGTACTTAAGAAAGCCAAGTAGGCAGAAAAAGGAGTATGCCCGTTAAGATAGCCCTTTGTGTTTAGATCCAAGAGAACTGGGTCAATACGACGATTCACAATCACAGGTCGTGAGTAGCCAGCAATTCTCGCTGAATCAAGCGAGGAGCGAGTCGGGTTTAGCGCCATTACTCGGCTACTTTCAGAGCCGGAGGAGAGTAGCTCTAGGGTGAGTGAAGAGTCTTTGCCACCGCCGACCATGATTAGCTCACGTTCTTTCTCGGCGGAGTGAAAAAGATTTGCGGAGTCTCTCTTCTCCTTACATAGAATGTTGAAAAATTTGGGCTGAGCAAAGTCTATCTTATTCTGCCAGTAGAACTCGCCAAGCCCATGAAGGAATAAATCCTTCCACCACGATAGGCTTTCGCTCTGCATTGGGGCGGCGGAGATTAGGATCTCAGGGGCGCAGGCGCATTTCCAATAGCTAATCATTTCTACAAGCCCTAGCTGAAATACTAATTCCTCTAGCGAGTGAACGTCGACATCCTTGGCAATTGGGAAACTTATCTCTGGAGTAAAGACGATATCTGGCTCGAGAAGAAAATCATATCGAACGCGTAGTGCGGAACCAGTGGCAGTCCC
Organism: bacterium; assembly: GCA_003230795.1. GTDB lineage: Bacteria > Bdellovibrionota_C > UBA2361 > SZUA-149 > SZUA-149 > SZUA-149. Next base: position 5,884 of record QIGM01000021.1, on the reverse strand, counting down.
AGCATCTTCACCTAAAGACGCTGAAGGAATCTCTTCGATCGCGTAGGAGCGATAAGTGAATCGAGGATGACGTTTTCGAAGTGTGTCGAGAGACATCGTTCTAGCGAAACCTTAGTCTAGGTCGAGAAATATCGGACAGTGATCAGAGCCCATCACAGAGTTGAGAATACCAGCGTTCTTTACTCGAGAACGCAAAGCAGCTGCGACGAAAAAATAGTCTATCCTCCAACCAAGGTTCTTTCCTCTAGCGCCAGCACGATACGACCACCAGCTATAGTTCTCAGGCGCGTCTGGGTGAATCTCACGAAAGGAATCGACGAATCCTGCTTCAAGGAAGGAATCAAGCCACTTTCTTTCTTCTGGAAGGAAGCCAGAAAGCTCCCGTTTTTCCGCCGTTTTCGGATGATGAATATCGATAGCCTTGTGACAGATATTGAAATCTCCACACAGGACTACTCGTTCTCGTTCTTTTTTGGGAAGCGCTTTTAGATGCTCGAGAAACTCGTCTAGAAACTCATACTTTGCGTTCTGCCTCTCTTCCCCTGTCGTGCCTGAGGGGACATACACGTTGTAGAGAATAATATCCTCTACTTCCGTGATGACGAAACGTCCTTCATGATCGAGTGTTGAGCCAATACCGTGTTTCGTTTTTTTATCTTTCAGCGAAAGTGACTTATCGAGGTAAGTGGCAACACCGGAGTATCCTTTCTTTTCCGCGTGAGTACAGAGACGCGCATGAGTGGCAGGCGGCTCAAGCTCTTCACCGAGCTGACCGTGCTGAATTTTAATCTCTTGGAGACAAAGGATATCAGACGGCTCGGAAGCCAAAAATTCGTTAAAACCTTTCTTATGAACAGCACGCAGCCCGTTCACGTTCCAGGAAATTAATTTCATACCAGGAGTCCTTAGCGGCTTGCGCAACCTGAAGCCTTTTCAAAGATAGGGTCACCCGTCGTGGGGTTTAAGGGAAAGGCGCAAATCCTGCCCTCGCCACGCTTGCTAGTGATAGCATACTCGACGCCAGCATTAGCTCGCATCTCGAGACGTAAAGGCGGGCTGCCCTCACGAACGTCGTGGTAATTGGAGGCATTTGGCACAATTGGAGGCATTTGGCACTATCTCAAAGCGATTCGACCCTGGAAGAACTACGACTCCAGTGCTGTTGATGCCGACCTGAACGTCGTTGACGCTTAGTAGCTGTACGCCCCATCCTCGAACTATTGCAACTTCAGCTTTCTTCTTCGACGGCCCATCAAATATTTGCTGGGGAGAGCACCCGCTTTGGCTGAAGAGGATTACGCAAAGAAACAACAAATAAGAGGGGCGAAGTCTGAGAATGGGCATGGTCAGCACCTTTGCTAGAGAAATAGGCAGTGGAAGAGGGAGAATTCTAAACTACTCCGGCAACGAAACCAAGGGTAAGCCCGGGGGAAAGAGCTTTTGCAAATCTAAGAATTCCCGCTATAGCTTATCTAGTCGGGAATTCTTTTTCAGATGACTATATTGGACTACAAGGCTCCTTAGAGAGAACATGAAAGAGATACTAGCTTACATCACAGAAACAACGGTCGCCGGCATGGAGCTATGGCGGGTTTGCGTCTTTTTTGTCGTAATTCTTGTGGCAATGGTGCTTGGCAAGCTCGGCCGATTCTTTTTCGCGCGATTAGGGAAAAAGGCAGCCGAGGCTCGATACCGACTCCGCTCCGCCTTATTCTACGCCATCTCGCGCGCGTCTAGTTATTTACTGCTGGCTTTCGGGCTTAAATTAGCAGGCCAGTTTTTGCTCGTTTCGGAGACTCTCTCTTCCGTTGTAGATACAGCCACATCTTGTCTTATCACGATAGCTATTGCCTACGCGCTTTGGGAGGCGATGGAGATAGTTGATGTGTGGTTAAAAGAGCGTTCCGCTCAGACGGCGACGAAGATGGACGATATGCTTGCGCCTCTTGTGCGCAAGAGTCTTCGAGTGACGATTTTCGTTTTCACCTTGCTGCAAGTTGCAACTGTTCTGAGTGATAAGCCGCTCACCTCTCTTCTTGCTGGACTCGGTGTCGGTGGCCTTGCGATAGCTCTTGCGGCGCAAGATACAGTGAAGAATTTCTTTGGTTCCCTGCTGATTCTTGCCGACAAGCCTTTTGAGCTTGGAGACAGAATTATCGTCGATGGCCATGACGGCCCGGTGGAAGAGGTAGGTTTTCGCTCTACACGCGTGCGAACACTTGAGGGGAATCTCGTGTCGATTCCTAACGGCGACCTTGCTAATAAGGCGATCATCAACGTTGGTCGGCGAAGGAGTATTCGACGAATCGTAAACCTGGGGGTGACCTATGACACTCCGCCGGAAAAACTTGAGCTCGCGCTAAAAATCGTTAAAGACGCTCTCGATAATCATGAGGGCATGGATTCCGAAAATCCACCGAAGGTCTTTTTTAATGATTTTCAGGATTCCGCTCTGAACATCTTTGCTATTTATTGGTACTTTCCGCCGGACTACTGGGCGTATTGTGAGATGTGCGAACGTTTGAATTTTGAAATCCTTCGACGATTTAACGAGGAAGGAATCGAGTTTGCCTTTCCGTCGCGTTCGCTTTACTTGGCGGGCGATAAGAATAGGCCTATCTCGTTCGAGAAGTAGAAACGTCGTTTTTGACTGCGCTGAGCAGGTAATAATGTCCTGTAATGAGACGCCTGCTTTGAGAATAAGCTTTATTTTCGGGGTATTAGGTTCTCGCACGAAGTTTGCAATTCTTCTTAGAGGCCTATCGCGATCGCATAGGCAAGATGAAGGAGTATGAAATGAAACTCGAGAAATCCAGACCAGCGCTTTGCACTCACTGTCATAGAGAACTAAAGGCCTCCGAGGCAATGTTAGCTGCTGATGAATTAGAAGCAGGAAAGCGAGTCTATTGTGTCGCTTGTCAGCCAATAGCAAATATACAACAAACTTGGCGTCCGATTGTCTCTGGAACGGTGCAGGGCATTTACCGAATAGAAGATAAAGAATAGCCTCCGTTGCGTAAAGGCTGATGCCAAAGCAAATTACTTTCTCAAATCAAAGTGTTTCCGCTACAGTATAATCTAGCGGGAATTTTTTTTACGATGACTATATCTCGATAACCAAGGTGCTGATGATTAGCTTATTCTGGCTCATTGTACCCGGCGCGACGTTTATGCTCGCGGCCTTTGCCGCAACGAAGCTTGCTTCTGATGAGCGCGCCGGACAAACTCAAGGTATGTCCAGACAGGGCATTAAGGTTAGGGCATGAAAGTTCTTGTTACTAGTATTTTTTTAGGAATCGTTGTCGTGGCCTTCGCGCCGGTGGCTGAGATTCAAGCTGATGAGAAATCTCCAAGGAAATGGAGCAAGGAAACTTTGAAAGAGAAACTAAATTCAATGCAGTTTCGCGTTACCCAGGAAGATGGCACCGAACCGCCCTTTCGTAACGAATATTGGGATAATAAAGCTGCGGGACTTTATGTTGACGTAGTCTCCGGTGTTCCTTTGTTTAGCTCACTCGATAAGTTTGATTCTGGAACTGGCTGGCCTAGTTTTACCCGACCAGTAGAAGAGAAAGAAGTCAAAGAGGTAAAGGATTCTAATTTAGGCATGGTTCGCACTGAGGTTCGTTCGAAGACAGCGGACTCGCACCTCGGACATGTATTCTCCGACGGGCCAGCTCCATCGGGTTTACGTTATTGCATCAACTCTGCTTCGCTTCGATTTGTTCCTCTGGAGGATTTCGAAAAAGAAGGGCTGACGCAGTATAAGGAGCTATTTTCCAAGTAAATCTTGGGACTGTTGAGCTTTTTCGATTTCTCTAATAAGTATCGCGGCCACAAAGGAACTTCGCTCCCGTAGCAGTTGCTCACGAAGCGAATCCAGCGCCGCTTCGTTGCCGCTTCTAGCGATAGTCTTTGCGGCGTAACTTCGAACAATTAAGTCTTTATCCCACTGCATTCTGTCGAGCAAAGCGCGAATGCTGCTCTTTTGCGCTAAATGGAATGGCGTGCTGAGTGCGCGCATTGCGGTGACTCTGGTTTTCCTTTCCGAAGAATCAGTGAGTGCTGCCAAGACCTTCGATAACCGTTCGTCCTTTCGCTGCGTAGCTTCGGTGAGTAACATCTGACCGAGAGGCGAGTCGAGCTTATGCGTACTGAGGTATGCTGCGAGTGTTTCGCCATCTAGCTTAGAAACAATGTCCTGTCTCAGTTTGAGCTGAGAATAAGCGATTGTATTGTTACTAATCGTTTTAACTAACTTACTTGCGGAATGTTGAGCGATTAAAATAGCGGAAAGTATTCCAACAACGAACGCTAGGACTAGCGATTGGATCATTTTCCACGCGGTGGATTTTTTCTTAGGAATTTCGACCCGTAAGTTGTCCACCAAACACAGCTCATACACCGGTGTGGTTTTGATTTGTGGGAGGAGGTTGACCTCGTTACGCGGCGTTTCCGGAACAGGAAGAAGAAGACTATTCTCTTCTTCTCGTGTTTCTCCGGCATATAGGTATTGTGCGGCTTCTGAGTACGGCCAATTACCGTTTAGCCAGTCAGTCTCTGCTGTAAAGGGATTGGCGGAATAGAGAGGTAAGTCAGATTTCTTTGGAATCACAGGACATATCTCGGGGGAACTGAGGCGAAAACAACAACGGTTCTCAGAGTGCAAAAATAATGCCTACTAAAAAACTAGGAATTCGTTGCGATGTCCCCTAATAGGTTCCCCTACTTTTCGTCTTTTTTGGGTGTCCAGAACTCGTCAATCCAGTGCGAATTGGCGGAAATTGCATAGAAACTGACTGAATCTTGTCTTGATGGTCGGCTGACAGGTTTACAAGTAGGCAGCATACATTGCATAATTTCAACTTACTTGAAGTAACAGCATTCTGTGTTTTCTAGTCGAAAACGTGGCTTGCCATCGAGAAGGCACAATCCAGATGTCATCAGCGAAAACCGGTAATTTACTGCAAATGCCTGCTCGCGCAGATTCCTCGCTCGGGGTACGCGCTGCAGATGTGATGAAAGAGTCAGACTCCGTAGAGAGCGTGTTTGGTGATACTTGGGGCTCCGGAGCTCAGCCCGCCGAGCAAAGCGAACCTGCATTAGTGCCGGAGCGTTCAGAGCGGAATGCTACCGAAGAGCAGGTGTCTACAAAAAGCGCTATCGAAGATGGCTTCGCTTTTATCGCTGTTGAACGAGTTCGTTTCAGCCCATATCAAACGAGAGAGATCGGAGGAGAAGAAGAGCTTGAAGAGCTAGCGCGTTCTATCGAGTCGCGCGGAGTGCTTCAACCGATTCTCGTTCGTCCATGTGGCGAGGACGATAGTGTTTGGGAATATGAACTCATTGCGGGTGAGCGGCGTCTTCGCGCAGCCCGTCTGGTCGGCCTTGCCTTTGTTCCAGCAATGGTACAGTCCCTCGACGATGTTGATGCTGCGCAAAACTCAATTATTGAGAACGCTCAGCGAGAGAATCTTAATCCGATTGAAGAGGCGCGAGCCTTCGCTCAACTTCAAAGTGACTTCAAGCTGAATCAAACCGAAATTGCGCGAGCGATTGGTAAAAATCGCGCAACAATCTCAAATGCCTTGCGTCTTCTCCAACTAGACGAGGGCGTTATTGAGATGTTGCGACTGAAACAGCTTAGCGCAGGCCATGGTCGCGCTTTGCTTCGCCTCGATGAACCTTCGATGCAAATCCGTTTTGCGAAGAAAGTAGTTGAGGCTGATATATCGGTGCATGCGCTTGATGAGCGGATAACGAAATTTCTAGAGGGTGCTGAAGAAGAAGAGCCTGACGAAGACGAGCTTCGCGAAATGAAAGCACTCGAACGCCAAGAGAATAAGGTGTCTGATCTGCTAGGATTAGAGGAAGTTCGTTTGCG
>QIGM01000292.1 GCA_003230795.1 bacterium | reverse complement strand
ACAATCTTCGTAACAGCTTATTTGCATAAGTGTTTATAGTCTCTCTACTTCGATACAGCACCGCAGAGAACTAAACCTGGTGAGGTTTCAGGATGAAAACGCTGGTCGCGTGTTCTTTTATTTAAACAACAAACAAACCAAACGTTTGTTGCCGTAACGCGAAGGCATTCGCATCACCCTCGGTTAATAAAATCTCGCAGTTGTCATCATCGTCAACAACTGCGAGCACTTATGCGACTCACGTCGCACCTAGAACGGAATATCGTCATCATCAAAAGTGACAGCCTGGCCAACTGAGCTCATTGCCGGTGGTGGAACTTCGCCTGTAGGAGCACCGCCGCCGCTCATTTTCTCAACAGCCATTTCGCCAGAATCTCTTCCGCCATCTCGTCCGCCATCTCGTCCGCCATCTCGTCCACCGATGAACTGAACGTTTTGAGCGAGAACTTCAGTGGTGTAGCGATCCTTGCCTTCTTGGTCCTGCCACTTATTTGTTTTGATTTTACCTTCGACGAAAATTTGCCGACCTTTTTTAAGGTATTGGCCGCAATTCTCAGCAGTTTTTCCGAAAGTTACTACCCGGTGCCACTCTGTTTGCTCAACCCACTGGCCTTCCGCATTCTTGCGGCGGTCGTTGGTTGCAAGTCGTAAGTTGCAAACGGCGGTTTGTCCCTGGGTATATCGGACTTCTGGATCTGCGCCTAAGCGCCCAAGGAGAATCACCTTATTAATGCTCATGTATTACCTCCGGAAAAGCTAAAATCAGCTGTACTATGACAAGCGACCACTATAGGGAAAACGTAGGCCTTTGTCATACCCCTGGGCCTGCAAAATGTGCTTTGAAGGTATCTACTAGCGGGAATTTCTTCGAATATCCCGCGAGTCGTGCCTGGCACCACCCGCCGATGGCACACCCGCAAACCCCCGCCAGCCGCGCGGCTACTCTTGTCATCGGAGGGCAAATACCCTATAAGCCTGTATCTCTAATGCGTAATTGTAATCTCTAATTGGTCCAAGGACATGCAAGTCCCTAAGCGGAAAACCTCTAAGTCTAAACGAAACATGCGTCGGTCGCATCATGCGCTAAAGCCGATACGTTCTCACTCTTGCCCAAGTTGTGGCGCTGCAGTTCTCTCACACCATGTGTGTGGTGAGTGCGGTCAGTACCGAGGACGTCAGCTGCTTCAAGCAAGCTCGGCTGAGTAGTTTCGGCCGGGTAGTTTCGGCCGGGTAGTTTTAGACTTCTACATATTTCACTCAATCTTAACCCCGAAAAGAGGACACTAGATGGTCGTAAATGGGAAGCTTCCCGCACACCGTTCATCACTGCCAATTGCAGTTGATGCGATGGGAGGGGATCTTGGTCTAGAAGTCCAGGTTGAAGGAGCAATTCAAGCCTATAAAGACTTTGGCGCACGCTCTATTCTTGTTGGTGCAGAACAGGACCTAAAATCAGCTATCGAAAAGTTTGGTGGTAGTAACCTGCCGCTTGAGGTTAGGAATGCCACTCAAGTAATTGAGATGAATGACTCTCCGGCGCGTGCCGTGAGAAGAAAGCCGGACTCTTCACTTTGTGTCGCTTACAACTTAGTGCAGTACGGTGAAGCGTCCGCGATATTGAGCGCAGGAAACTCTGGCGCGATGATGGCTGCCGGCCGAACCATCTGCGGATTACTTCCCGGTATAGAACGACCTGCGATTGCGACTCCGGTGCCAGTTGCTGGACGCAATCAGCCAAATGTATTGCTCGACTCCGGCGCAAACGTCGAGTGCCACGCGCAAAATCTAGTTCAGTTCGCGGTGATGGGAGCGATTTACTATCGCTGTCTTTTTGAAGTCGACAGCCCGAAGATTGCACTTCTTTCAAACGGTGGTGAGGCTTCGAAGGGAACAGATGTGATTCGCGCAGCCTCGCTAATCCTTTCTCATATGGAGTCGATTAACTACGTTGGCTACGTTGAAGGTCGAGATGTAACCACTGACACCGTGGACGTGATCGTGTGCGATGGCTTCGTTGGAAACGTGTTGCTTAAGTCAATGGAGGGCATGGTAAGGCTCGTATTTGATGAACTTCAAGCGCAAAGTCGAAAAGGTATTTTTCGAAAGCTCGGGCTTGGGCTTTCGAAAGGAACGTACCGTGATGTGTTCGCGCAAAAATTCGACTATAGCTCGCACGGTGGTGCGCCCTTGCTTGGCTTAACGAAGCTCGCGGTGGTGATGCATGGTTCCTCAGACGAGCGGGCAGTGAAGAGCGCGATTCGTCTTGCAGACTCTTTTGCAAGCCGCAAGATGACAGAGCAGATTACCGTGGCGATGACGCAGCTGGACGAGACGATGTCCTCGGGAGAAATTGATTCCGATCTGCTCTCAGGCGTTTTTGTTCAAAAATCAGATGCCGAGAACAAAGGCAAGAATCGTCGTGCTGTCTCTAAGGAGACTAGTTCTGACGAGGCGATCTCTGAAATACCGGATGACGAAGCCAAAACGGATTAGCACTCACGCTTCTCCACGACACAAAGGAATAATTCATGTCAGATAAACCACTTTCAGAGCAGGTGGCCTTAGTCACCGGCGGTTCTCGAGGAATCGGGAGGGCGATTTCTTTAAAGCTTGCTTCCCTTGGTGCGTCCGTTGCTGTGAATTACGCAAGCAACGCTACTGCGGCGGAAGAAGTAGTCAGCAGTGTTGAGCAGCAAGGTGGAAAAGCGCTCGCGCTCAAATTTAATGTTGCCGAGGAGTCTGAGGTTCAGGCAGCGGTGAAAGAGATAGTCGCTCATTTCGGCCGTCTAGATATTTTGGTTAACAACGCTGGCATTACCTCTGATGGACTTTTAGTTCGCACCAGTGCTGCGGACTGGTCGCGCACGATAGATGTTAATCTTTCCGGCAGCTTTTTCTGTGCCAAGGCGGTAGCGAAGCCGATGATGAAGGCGCGTTACGGGCGAATTATTAATATCAGTTCTGTAATCGGCGAAACCGGCAATCCTGGGCAGGCGGCTTATTCCGCTTCGAAGGCAGGCGTGTTTGGGCTTACCAAATCTCTTGCACGTGAGCTTGGTAGCAGAAACGTAACGGTGAATGCTCTGACCCCTGGCTATATCTCAACCGATATGACGGCGGAGCTTAACGATGAACAGAAGAGCGGCATCAAGTCACAAATCGTTCTTGGCCGACTTGGTGAGCCCGAAGACATCGCTGATGCGGTTGCCTTTTTTACGCTCCCAGGGTCGAGCTACATAACAGGTCAGGTTTTGGGCGTGAACGGCGGGATGCATATGTAGCGTGGATAGTCATCTAGAAGAGAAAATCTCAGCAGCTTAGGGTGTGGCCGGAGGTTCTTTGATTTGAGAAAGCTTCTTGCTTTGGTAACAGCCTTCAATGGAGAAAAACCTAATCGGTTTTCCCCGTGTTTTGATGACTATCCCCTATGTCTCCTACCGGAGGGTCCGTTCAGTCGCCACGGAGGCTCTTCTTTCTGGATGAGTGTCAGAAATGCTGCCTCGTACTAGCGAACGATCTACAGCGTTAGTGAACCGAACTTAAAGAATCCCCTTATCTACTGAACGCTTACGCTTGATCTTATTAATGAATTATAGTTGTATTAAGCGTTATTCCCTAGTCGAATCAGTGGTTATTCGAAGAAGGGCTGAATGGTGTATTAACTAGTTTGAAAGATCCTTAATTAGGATTGGAGGCGTGAGAGACGATGTCTGCTGAAGCTGCAGAGAAGGTCAAGAGTATAATTGTTGAGCAATTGGGCGTACCCGCTGAAGAAGTAAACGAGAGTGCCTCGTTTATCGAAGATCTCGGCGCGGACTCACTCGATATTGTTGAGTTGGTGATGGCGTTGGAAGAGGAGTACGATATCGAAATCTCTGATGAGGATGCTGAAAAGATTCTCACCGTCGGCGATGCCGTAAACTACATCAAAGAGCACACCTCTTAATACCCCTACATTCATTCTTGTGGGCATTCTTTTAGGCCCACTTGTTAGTTCGAGCATTCTCTACGCTCAATTTTTGTAAGAGGTCCCTGAAGGTTTGACTCCCTTAAGGGAGGGATGCTCGCTGAGGTCTTTTGCGTGCTGTGTGGCGTTTGCTCTAGCTAGCTTTTAGAAAGCGATACTGTGGAAGTTTTCTCCTCTGAAAACGGCTACAGTGTCGCTTTTTTAGTTTTCTCCGTATTTTTCTCTGGGTGTTTTCAAGCGCTTAGCCTCGTTTGAAACTGAGAGTGTCATAGCGTAAAGTTTGGGCTTGGCGAGTGTCTACTACTACTGAAATTCACAACACCTAGACGAGTTAGCTTAATGAGATGTCAGCGTTGCGATTCTGCGAAAACAAGAGTTGTTGATTCCCGTGAGGGTGTTGACGGACGCTCTGTTCGTCGTCGTCGAGAATGCGAACGCTGTGAGTTCCGCTATACGACCTTTGAACGGGTTGAGGAATCTCTTCCGATGGTTGTGAAGAAGGGAGGACAGCGCGAGTCATTTGATAGGTACAAAGTCCTGAGCGGGATGAAGCGAGCGTGCGAGAAGCGCCCGGTGAGTGTGCTCGATCTTGAGGACGCAGTGAAGGTGATTGAGACCGGCTTGCTTGAGTCAGGAGATAAGGAAGTTTCAAGCGAATCAATCGGAGATATGGTGATTGGTGTGCTGCGTGAGCTTGATCAAGTGGCCTATGTTCGCTTTGCCTCTGTCTACCGAGAGTTCTCCGACGTGAGCGAGTTTATGGATACGCTCAGGCAACTGGCGACCCAGCCATTAAGCGCCTCTACTAAAGTTTATACACTTGAAGCTGCCCGACGAGAGGCAGAAGAGTCAGGACGAAAAAAGGGCAAGCCTTCGCGGGGTAAGTCTTCAAGGGCTAAAAACCCGAAGCAACTTCAATTCGCGCCAAAGTCTTCGTCTGATTCCTAAGAGGGGACTGTTGAAAAACAGTCCCAAGAGAATTAGTTTTGCAAACTCACGAATATTATATGAAGAGAGCCATCGCGCTTGCACGTCGAGCGTTGGGTCGAACCGTTCCCAATCCGGTTGTTGGGTCTCTTGTCGTTCGCGATGGTGAAATCTGTGGGCGAGGGTGGCATCAACGCGCCGGTGGAGATCATGCCGAAGTATTTGCTCTACGCGAGGCAGGTGAGCACGCGTTCGGTGCAGATCTCTACGTAAGCTTAGAACCCTGCAATCATCAGGGGAAAACGCCACCGTGTACTGAGGCGATCGTGGAAGCTGGCATCAAGCGAGTTTTTATCGCGATGACGGACCCAAATCCACTTGTAAGTGGTGCCGGAGTGAGACGACTTCGTGCGGCTGGGGCTGAGGTCATCGAAGGAATTTGCAAATCAAACGCCGAAGAACTTCTTCTCTCTTGGACTGCTTGGCTCAAGACTGGTGTGCCGAGGTATTGCGCAAGCCTATGCCTTTCGCTTGATGGATATCTAGCTCAGAATCTCGAAGGTGCGGACGACGTAGCGCATGCTCGTTTTCGGCGTGAGTGTTTGCGATATGATGCTAATCTTCTGATTCTATCGGCCGAAACGAACATTGAGCAGTTTCCTATCGCGGGTCTGATCTATGATGACGATCTCTGTGCGCTTGCCAAGTTGTTGCCTGAGAGGGTTGCGAATCAAGGCGAGACGCAGGCCATAGAGGTATTCACTGCTGAGACGTCTAGTGAAGAGAGTAGAGCAGAGTTAGTTCGCCGAGGTCTTGCGGTTCACATTTGTCAGGGACCGAGCTTGCATGAACGTCTGAAGGATATGCACCGTCTCCTTGGTGAGCGTGGCTATCAGTCGATTCTCCTTCGCGACGCGAAGACAATTGGTCATATGACTGAGGCTGGTTTGCTCAGCGAGCTAAGCGTGGTTCGATTTCCTCGCTTTCTTGGAGAGGTGAGTGAGAAGCCTTTTTCTTTAGAGCGTCCATGGTGTCCGGACGCTGCGTTGAGACTCGTCTCCTCCCAGCGCCTCGGTTCTTGCGAGATGACTCGCTACTTGGTGGATGGCAAAGCTTAGGCAGTTTGGGGCCTTGTTTTCAAGAGATGCTGTTTGGAGTAGCATCTGGGATCGGTAACTTTTGACAATAACGAGGAAAGATGTTTTCGGGGATAATCCGAGAAATAGGGACAATTGAGCGAGTCGAACAAACTGAAGAAGTTTGTAAGGTATTCGTGCGTGCGCAAATGTTTTTCGATGAGTCTTCTGAGGGGGAGTCTTCTGCGGATCCAGTTCATAGCGGAGATTCAGTTGCGCTTAACGGTGTGTGTTTAACCCACACCGCCGAGGAGAAGGGGATTGGCAGTTTCGATGTCGCGACTGAAACTCGAAGAGTCACAACGCTTTATGCTTTAGAAGTAGAAGATAAAGTGAATCTAGAGCGAAGCTTGAGAGTTGGCGACAGAATCGACGGGCATTTTGTTTCAGGACATGTCGACGGAGTTTCGCAGGTTGAATCTATCAAAACGATGTCGAATACAAGAGAGGTTCGATTCTCTCTTCCTCTCGGCTTGGAAGATTTCTTTGCGCCTAAAGGATCCGTTACGGTGGACGGCGTAAGTTTAACGATAGGCGAGGTTAGTGAACGCTCTTTTTCGGTCTACATTATTCCACAAACTTTTCTCCACACACTTTTTGCAGAATATGAAATTGGTACGAAGGTGAACATTGAAGTCGATTCGCTCGCAAGATACGCAGTCCGCGCAATGCGAAGGCTCGTGGACGCTTCTGTGAAGGAAACTAGGAAATGAAACTTGATTCTCTTGACGAAGTTCTAGAAGACGTTCGCCTTGGTAAGCCGATAGTGATGGTAGACGATCAGGATCGCGAGAACGAGGGAGATCTTACGGTGGCCGCGGAGAGAGTGACGGCGGAGTCGCTTAACTTCATGCTCCAGGAGGGAAAGGGTCTCATCTGTGTGAGCTTACTCCAGGAACAGCTAGAACGTATTGGTGTGCCGATGCAAGCGATTGAAAACTCCTCTGCCTTTGGTACTAACTTTGCCGTGAGCTTTGATCTTGCTGGTCTTGGAGCCGAGGGGATTACGGCTGAGGGGAGAGCGAGAACGATTATCGCAGCGGCATCAGAGAATTCGCGTCCTCGTGATTTCACCATGCCTGGGTATGTATTCCCCGTTGCGGCAGTTTCTGGTGGAGTGTTGAAACGTCGTGGTCAGACGGAGGGGTCTGTAGATATTAGTGTGCTTGCTGGCTTGAGCCCGGCAGGGGTTATCTGTGAGGTGATGGGTGAGGATGGGACAATGTTGCGCGGTGAGGACTTATTAGCATATTGCCGAAAGCACGATCTGAAGATTACAAGCGTTGAAGAGATCGTAAAGCGTCGCCTTCGTGAAGAGATTTCGATTCGAAAAATTCTTGAACGTAGTTTAGATACTTCAGTCGATCTATCTAGAGGTGAGCGAATTTCAAAAGTAGTTGCGTCAGGCAGCGATGTCTCTATGCGAGTTGTTCTCTATGTTGATGACGTCGATGATAGTGAGCATTTAGCGATTGTCATTGGTGAGCCAAAAAATGGATGCCTTGTCAGAATCCACTCTGAGTGTCTCACCGGTGATGTCTTTGGCAGCGCGCGTTGTGACTGTGGCGACCAGTTTGATCGTAGCCTTGAGATGATTCTTAAAGCAGGCGCGGGAGTGCTGGTGTACTTGCATCAAGAGGGTCGAGGTATTGGGCTTGCTAATAAGCTTCGCGCTTATGAGCTACAAGAGAAAGGGCTAGACACCGTTGATGCAAATACGCATCTGGGATTTCAGGCCGACGAGAGAGACTACCGTGTGGGCGCGCGCATGTTGTGTGACCTGGAGCTTTCTGCTGTGAAGTTGATTACGAATAATCCTCAAAAGCTTGAGGCGCTCCGCGAGTTTGGTGTCGAAGTTGTCGAACGAATTGAGTTGCCGGTTTGTATTGGCGAGCATAATGCTCGGTACATGGAGACCAAGGAGAAGCGGATGGGGCATATCTTTTCGAAGGGCGGCGGGGATTGTTGAGCTTTTTGGTCGATTATGATATGCTCCCTCCCTTGTCGAGAAAGTGGATTAATTTCACTTTTTTGCCTTCATTAGCGAAAAAACCTGGAAAATAAATGCCTTGTGGCTTGAATTCCCATGCAACGCTAGTGCTATGATTGTTCATAACCCTGCTGGGTTAAGTGCGTAGTAAATTTTGAAGGCATTTGGTCTTCATAGGTGATTTTTCTCAATTGGCGCTAGATACTTAGGTGGTTTGAACTTAAGGCCTCTAGCCAACACAGCGTTAGGAGTCAGTCGATGGGTGTAAGACGACAGGCAAGAGAGGGAGCTCTACAGGCTCTTTTTATGTGTGATTTCACAAATTCTTGGACTCCCGAAGCAGCGAAATTTTGTTTTGAACATTTTGGCGTACCTGCTACTGCGCATGCCTTTGCCTCGAAGATATGCGAAGGCGTTGTAGAAAACCTTGCCGCAATCGATTCCCGACTTACTTGTGCTAGCGAGAACTGGAGCTTGAGCCGCATGGGTCGAGTTGACCGTGCGATACTTCGCCTCGCCACCTTTGAAATAGTTTTTCTCGATGAAGTTCCTGTAAACGTTGCTATCAACGAAGCGATAGAAGTCGCGAAGCGTTTTGGTGCGGAAGAGTCGCCGGTGTTTGTTAACGGCGTGCTTGATAAGGTCGCTTCGACAACACGAAAAGACATTGCGTCTACCGTGGAGCCTGAAGCGGAACTTGAAGTGGGGCTTGAAGTCGAAGTTATTCGAAAGCGAAACGAAGTTGCCGCGACTCCTTCAACAGAATCGTTTGATGTTGAAGCTGGCGAAGAGCTCGATTCTTAGGCGAGATTTCAAGCCGACTTTCTTTACCGTTCAGTCTTCGGCGTAGGACCTGTGTGTCGACCTGGGTCGCTTTCGCTATTCGAAGTGAAACTGGCTGTTTGTGTAGAGAAACTTCTTTGGGCCAGGCTGATAACCATCTAGCACCCCGTCTCCATTGCTATCAGGATTAAGGGCGTTTTGATTCGTGAGAAACTCTAGCGGGTCGCTTAGTCCGTCTTTATCACTGTCTTTTGCATTCGGATTTGAGCCGAACTCCTTTTCCTTTGC
>QIGM01000172.1 GCA_003230795.1 bacterium | reverse complement strand
CCACTGAAGGCCGCTGCCAGAGCAACCAGCTTTCTCAATTCAAAAACCCCCACTACAGCGAAAGCTACAGCGGGAATTCTTTTTCCGATGACTATCGAAGTAAGGCTTGCAGAAACTCTTCATCCTCAAGAACCTGACCAATTGCTTGGGCCATAGCGATTCCGAGGCTATCTTTAATATCTTCTGCTGATACCACTGGGAATTGGCTCGCACGGCTTCCATGATAAGTTCCGGCGTAGAGTCTTTGCCCTGAGGCGTCAAGTAACTCCACATAGAGCGCGGCTTCGCTTTTTATTTTACTTGTCGTTGTCGTTTCTACATCGGCGCGCCATTTTCTTATTTCTCCCCAAAGACTAACAGGAGCGTTGCTGGTGACGTGCAAACCTTTTTTGCTCATCGCTTCAGACATTGCCGCTTCGAGTTGCTGAGAGATAGCTCCCTGAGGCTGTGTGTAGGACGTTTGGTCAAGCCCTTCAATCGGAATGATAGCTTCTCTCACATCTTTAAAGCCCGAGAGAGAAATGTTGGCGCTAAGTCGCGCCCGAGATTCTGCAGAGCTAGCGGCGGGTGCAGGAATATTCGGTACTTCTATGCTTGAGCCGACATGTCGCGAACACGCTGTCGAGAGCGTGAGTAAACTAAGTATGGAAACTAAAAGAATTACGCGTCGCATGAATGACTCCCTATGTACTAACTATCTGATTACTAGCTACCGCTTTGAGGTATTTTCTGGCCTGGCCTCTCGGCGCCACCCCTAAACTTATCGTCGCCTAGTTTAACCTTTAATTAAGCGGGTTCACCAATAAAATTTTGCGTGTACGGTCGCAGCTCGCGGTCTTGGCGAGAAGGGGCAGGCGTAAGCTCGATGAAAGCTATTGGGTTGAAGCTTTGGTAGAGGCCTTACCGGCATCTAGTGCTTCCAAAATCTTATCGACGTCATAGACACAACCACCCCAGGCTCCTCCTCCAAGACGCTGAAGAGCGGCCCAGAGTCGTGTGGCATCAGGGAGGCTTGGATCGGGCTGCAGAGTCTTCGGTATTTCTCTCTCAGCAAGGATGCTAGCCCCATGCGCAGGACTAAGAGATGACTCTGCGCAATCTTTGCTGCCCAGCACATTAATGCTGCCGCGTAGCTTTTTGCGATCTATATGGATATTAATTCGGTCACCTTCTTGAATCTTACCAATTGGACCACCTGCAAGTGCTTCAGGGCCAACGTGGCCAATACATGGGCCACTAGAAAAGCCGCTAAATCTGCCATCGGTAATAAGCGGAATATCGCTCAGTGCGTCAGTGTATTTTAGTGCCATCGTAAGCTGTGAAGTCTCGGGGAGGCCCGCGCCTTCAGGTCCACGACAAATCAGCACAATAACATCGCCTGCTCTAATTTGATCCTCACTCGTTCGCTTTAGGCAGACGATAGCATCTGCCTCCGAGGTAAACACTCGTGCAGCACCGGTAATTTCATAAACGTCATTCGGGCATAGTGCGGCATCGATTGCCGTGCTTTTAACGACAGAGCCATCGGGGGCAATATTTCCAGTGGGGAAAATAACGGTACTCGTGAGACCGCGCGAGGCAGCAACATGCGGGGCCATGATTACGTCGTTCGGATCTGCTCCGTCTTGCTCTGTGAGTAGTTCGCGTAGGTACCGACGTCGATCGGAATTCTCCCACCACTCCAGATTATCACCAACGGTTTTGCTGCTAGCGGTAAGGCAGTTTAGGTCGAGCAGACCTTGTTCGCGAAGGTGCAACATTACTTCTGGAGTTCCACCCGCAAGATAGAACTGCACGGTTTTAAAGTTTTGCGGTCCGTTGGGCAGCGCGTCGACGATTCGGCTAACCTTGCTGTTAATCTCAATCCAATCATCGACGCCTGGTCGTTCAACACCGGCGTTATAGGCGATTGCAGGGATGTGAAGCAGCAAGTTTGTAGAGCCGCCAATTGCTGAGTGCACCGCCATGGCGTTTTGAAAAGCGCCCTTTGAGAGTATGTCACCCATTGTGATTTTCTCTGCTTGAAGCGTTTCGAGCGCTTTTGCTGAGTCGCGACCAAGCTGCATCCAGATACTTTCTCCGGAAGGGCAGAGCGCTGAATGCGGAATTGACATCCCGAGTGCTTCCGCAACGACCTGAGCGGTTGCAGCAGTTCCGAGGAATTGACAGCCTCCTCCCGGACTTGCGCATGCCTTGCAGCCGAGCATGGCCGCGTCTTCGATACTGATCTCTCCATGCGCGAATCGTGTGCTGATAGACTGAATTGTTCCTGCGTCTTCGCCTTCGATTGGAGGTAGGGTTACGCCACCCGGTATGAAAATCCCCGGCAGTGTGTGTGCTTCGGCCAGCGCCATCATCATTGCGGGAGCGCCTTTGTCGCAAGTAGCGATTCCAACCACTGCGCGTCGAGTAGGTAAGGAGCGAATCAGACGTCCAAAAGCTTCGGCGCCGGTATTTCGCCAAGCGAGACTGTCCATCATTCCGTCTGTTCCTTGGGAACGTCCGTCGCATGGGTCGGAGCAGAAGGCGGCAAATGGTATCTGCCCTGCATCTTTAAGAGTTCGTGCCGCTTCTCGTACGAGTAAATTTAGCTCCCAGTGACCTGTGTGGTAGCCGAGAGCGATGGGGGTTCCGTCTTCATTGCGAAGCCCACCGGAGGTGCTGAGGATTAAGACCTGGCCACCCTCTAAATAGCGAGGGTCCCATCCCATCCCGACGTTAAGCGAGAGGCCGAAGAGGTCGCCACTGGGACTATTGAGTAGCATCTCCTCGTTGAGAGGGAGAGAACCTTCCGCACCAGGTGATTTGGAGCGGACCGTTTTACTCTTGTCCTCTAGCTCGAGGAAGCTGAGTTCTCCCATTCTCTCTCCGTCCTACGTCGCTACTGTTCGCTCTAGCTAATCTCCAAGCCATTCTTCGGAGGATAGATAATAGCGTCTTGTGATTATTAGATAATTTAGCCGCCGTCACAGCGTCGTTCGTCATTTGGGTTTCTCGTGCGACCGACTCTCTAAACACCCGAGGGCGTTAAGGAATTGAGGACAACACTGGCTGCCTGCGCTCAAGAGATCTTCACCACTCGCTTTTCCCAGCGTCGCAGTGCATAATAGCCGCGCGAAATAGAAGGAAAAGCCTTTTCGTCCTCCGAGCAGACCCAAGCTAGCGGAGGAGAATAGATTTCAATCTATATCGTTGTCAAGAAATGGGCGATCCCGGGAAATCGGCTAGTATTGGGGCTGCTTAGGCGGTTTGATAGGCCTAGCCTTACTTTCTATTGACAGTAAGTCGAGCTATACTTTAATAACCTATTCAAGTATAGCGGCGATCTGCGGCTAAGCATTTGAAATTATTATATTTATTGTCGAAGTTCAGTCTCGACAACTTGTAAGGCAGGTGAGATTTAGTGAGTACCGAACTTGAGACACTCGAGAAATTTGCTGAGAAAGAATACCGTTGGGGCTTCGTCACCGATGTTGAATCTGAAACCTTACCTCCCGGCTTAAACGAGGATGTCATTCGGCTCATTTCTGAAAAGAAGCAAGAGCCTGAGTTTATGCTCGAGTGGCGTCTGAAGGCCTATCGAAAATGGCTGAAGATGAAGGCCCCTAACTGGGCTTTCGTTGATTACCCGCCAATTAATTTCCAAGATATTAGCTACTACTCGGCTCCTAAGAAAAATCCTGAGCTTGCGAGCCTCGATGAGGTTGATCCAGAAATCCTTTCTACCTACGAAAAGCTGGGGATTCCCCTAGAAGAGCAAAAGCGATTGGCCGGTGTTGCGGTCGACGCCGTGTTCGACAGTGTGTCGGTGATCACCACATACAAAGAGGAACTTGAGAAGTACGGAGTAATTTTCTGTCCGTTTTCAGAAGCGGTTCGAGAACATCCAGAACTGATTAAGAAGTATCTTGGAACAGTGGTTCCTTATACGGACAACTATTACGCAACGCTAAACTCTGCAGTCTTTACCGACGGTTCCTTTGTCTACATTCCAAAGGGTGTGAAGTGTCCTCTCGAACTCTCAACCTACTTCCGAATCAACGCGGCGAATACTGGACAGTTTGAAAGAACGTTAATTATCGCAGAGGAAGGTAGCTCCGTTAGTTATCTCGAAGGTTGCACAGCGCCAATGCGAGATGAGAATCAACTCCATGCTGCGGTGGTCGAGCTGGTTGCGCTTAAAGATGCTAAGATCAAATACTCGACGATTCAGAATTGGTATCCCGGAGATGAGAACGGCAAAGGCGGCATTTACAATTTCGTCACTAAGCGAGGAATATGCGAAGGCGCGAACTCTAAGATTTCTTGGACCCAGGTAGAGACCGGTTCCGCGATAACTTGGAAATATCCAAGTTGTATTCTTAAGGGTGATAACTCAGTAGGCGAATTCTATTCGGTAGCGCTCACCGCCAGAAAGCAGCAGGCGGACACCGGAACGAAGATGATCCACATCGGGAAAAACACCAAGAGCACTATTATCTCGAAGGGAATCTCTGCCGGCAACGGCCAGAACTCCTATCGTGGTCTAGTAAAGATAATGAAGAATGCCGATGGCGCGAGAAATTTTTCTCAATGTGACTCAATGTTAATGGGCGATAGATGCGGAGCTCACACCTTTCCTTATATTGAGGTGAAGAACCCAACCGCTAAGGTTGAGCACGAGGCGACGACCTCTAAGATTGGTGAAGACCAAATTTTCTATTGCAATCAGCGAGGGATCTCGACTGAGGATGCGATTGGGATGATTGTCCACGGCTTTTGCAAGGAAGTGTTTAAGGAACTGCCGATGGAATTTGCCATAGAAGCGAGACAGTTACTCGCGGTCAGTTTGGAAGGAAGTGTTGGTTAAGTTTAGCTCGGTGTCGTTGAATATACTTGGGAACATTTTTGGGCAGTTGAACATATTTGGAGTCTAGGAAGGTAATGAGTTTGCTTACAATTAAAAATCTCCACGCGAGAATCGAAGGCGAAGAGGATACAGAGATTCTTCGCGGATTAGATCTTTCAATGAATGCCGGTGAAGTGCATGCCATTATGGGGCCTAATGGCTCAGGTAAGAGCACGCTTTCCTACATTCTCGGAGGACGTGACGGTTACGAGGTAACTGAAGGTGAGGTGACGTATAACGGTCAAGACCTTCTTGAGATGGCGCCTGATGAGCGTGCCTGCGAAGGAGTTTTCCTTGCGTTTCAGTACCCCGTAGAACTTCCCGGAGTAAACGGAACTTACTTTCTACGTACCGCTCTCAATTCAGTGCGAAAGCACAAGGGTCTTGACCCAATGGAGGTCAGAGACTTCTCTAAGCTTATCAAAGAGAAGGCGGATCTTCTTCAGCTCGATCCAAAGCTTTTAATGCGTTCAGTTAACGAAGGCTTTTCGGGTGGAGAAAAGAAGCG
This sequence comes from bacterium, assembly GCA_003230795.1. Taxonomy (GTDB): domain Bacteria; phylum Bdellovibrionota_C; class UBA2361; order SZUA-149; family SZUA-149; genus SZUA-149. The sequence continues at coordinate 9,905 of QIGM01000172.1, read as the reverse complement.
TAACGAAATTTTGCAGATGGCAGTACTTGAGCCGAAGTTGGCTATTCTTGACGAGACAGATTCTGGTCTTGATATCGACGCGCTTCAGGTCGTTTCAAATGGCGTGAATAAGCTTCGAAGCAAAGACCGTGCGGTTCTAGTGATTACTCACTACCAACGACTCCTCGACTATATCGTGCCCGACTATGTGCACGTCTTGGTTGATGGCAAGATCGTACGTTCGGGAACGAAAGAACTAGCGCTGGAGCTTGATGCGAAAGGCTATTCTTGGATTACCGATAAACCTGCCGCGAATGCTTAGAGCAAAGAACTCGAAGAAACTTTTAGACTTATTTGGAGCTAGACTTAGGCTATGCAGAAAGGCCAATCTATAAAAGGGCAGTGGGTGCAGGACAATTTTGAGCGGGTATCGTCTTCTCTTCCTGCGCAAAGCAATGGCATTGGCACGATGAGAGAAAACGCTTTCAAGCGTTTTCAGGAGCTTGGCTTTCCCTCTACGAAACAAGAGAACTGGAAGTATACCAATGTTTCAAAGATTGCTTCCTCTGACTTCCGCATTCCTGAGTCTCAGGGTTCTATAGCGCTTTCTGATATTGAGGCCTTTAAGGCCGCAATGCCGGATGCGGCCACTGCGGTGATCGTTGATGGGCAATGGTCTGAGGAGTTCTCAGATATTTCTGCCGTGCAGGCGCCTGCCGGTGTGTTCTCTTTACGCGCTGTTCTTGACGGTGGTTTGAGCGATAAGCAACTCGAAGAGAAAATTAAGTCGACTATTGGAAGTATTGCGGATTCAAAAGAGCAGTCATTTGCGGCTCTGAACACCGCCTTCTTGGACGACGGCGTAGTAATCTACCTTCCAAAGAACGTTCAGCTTGATACGAGCATCCATCTGATTTTTGTAGCGAGTGAAACGGAAGTGCCACAAGCGCTTCATCCTCGTGTGTTGATTATCGCAGAAGAAGGTTCTCAGGCGACCGTCGTTGAGTCATATATCGGTCTTTCTTCGAAGGCCTACTTCACCACGGCTGTGACAGAAGTTGAAGTCGCGGAGAATGCGAATCTAGAGCACTACCGACTACAGTTCGAAGGAGCAGAGGCTTTTCATGTCTCCTCTGTCGATATTGTTCAGGAGAGAAGCAGTACATTTGCCACTCACTCGTTTTCCTTCGGTGGAAAACTTGTGCGAAACGAAGTGAATCCGACGCTCAATGGAGAGGGGATTCACTCCACAATGAACGGACTAAGCGTTCTTATTGACGACCAGCACGTCGATAACACCACTGTGATCGACCATGCGAAGCCACACTGCGAAAGCCACGAGTGGTACAAGGGTATTTACGCGCACAAGTCGCGAGGTGTGTTTAGCGGAACTATTATTGTTCGAGAAGATGCCCAAAAGACAAACGCCTTCCAGTCCAATCAGAATCTATTGCTCTCTGATGAAGCATCGATTGATACCAAGCCGCAGCTAAAGATCTGGGCCGATGATGTTAAATGCAGTCATGGTGCAACGATTGGTCAGCTTGATGAAGATGCGCTGTTCTATCTGCGTTCTCGTGGAATCAAGAAGAACAAAGCGTTGGAAATTCTCGTCCAGGCGTTCGCAGGAGATATCACGAGTCAGGTTAAGCCGGATTCTTTAAGAGATTTCATTATGGAGCGTCTGCTAGAGAAGCTGGAAAAGGCGCACCAGTAGAAGGCCTTCTTAGGCTTGGACGTCTATCGAGAGACTGCCAAAGACGACAACGCGCGTTGACTCTTGAAGAAGGTCACTTGAAGCTTGAGGTGTTTGCTCGAGCTCTATGCGTTCTACCGTTAAAGCGAGCCGTGTTTCGGCCTCAAGGCGATCGTCTTCGAATGCTGTTCTAAGTGCGAGGGCTATGTCTTCTTCACGTTGAGAGCGCTCCGCTATCTCGATAACTTGCGTTTCCCTGAATTCCTGATTGTCGACATCAAGCGATTCCACTTGGCGAACGACGCTAGATTCCGAGCGCAGCGCAGGTGCCTCCACTTTACGGACGGGCTGAGAAGTATCTGTGACAGTTACATCGAGAGGCATGACATTCCTCCAAATCGAGCATTTCTTGCCCGGTAATACGTTTCCTACATATTCATATCAGTAAAATAGAGGGATTTGCTTCACTTCCGCCTTAATCTAGCGATTTTTCTCGAATGTGTGTGGTAAGAGGCTGATTGCACTAATGTTTTTATATCGCAAGGCACGAGGCTTTTGCTACTTCGGCTACTCTGCGGAGGGACAGATTTTACGGAGGTCGCACTCAGAACAGAGCGGACGTTGAGCCTTGCATACTCGGCGACCATGAAAAATCAGCCAATGATGTAGGTTTCTCCATATTTGAGGTTCGAATTCTTCTCGGAGTTCAAGCTCGACTTTGTCTCGAGTGTTTGCAGACGCCAAGCCTAAACGGCGTGAGACGCGGTAGACGTGGGTATCGACTGGGAAGGCGGGTGTAATTTTTAGTTCGGAAAGGACAACATTTGCCGTCTTGTTTCCAACACCCGGCAAGGAAGTAAGGTCCTCGTGGGTCCTTGGGACTTTTCCTGAATAGACATCACAGACTCTTACCGAGGTAGCGATGAGGTGCTTAGCCTTAGTCTTGTGATAGTTCACTTCGCGGATTAGTGATTCGATCTCTTTCACTTTCGCATGTTGAAGATCTCGAAAATGTGGGAAGCGACGGTATAGCTCGGGCGTGACTTCATTTACCTTTTTGTCAGTTGATTGTGCCGATAGCATGGATTCTTGAAGCGGAGGTCGCTTTTCGGATTCTTGTAGAGCTCTCCGAAAATCGCAAGCAGCTCAATCTTTTCTTTTGGGGTCATGGTAGAGCAAACGCCTGAGGCTTAGTGATGCGAAGCGACTATCTTCGAAGTGCAAGCACCGTATAAGACGGCAGCCGGCTTAGTCAAGCACAGCCCGCCTTTCGATGAAGCGTAATGTTTTTACCGAATCGTTGCTCGCAATTTCATCCAGCAATCTCTGAATTGTATTTCGATCATGGAAGTGTAGCGGCTCATCTTTGCGGGTAACTTCTTCTAAGCGATCCAGCCAATACTTAGATTTCGCTTCGTCCGGTATCGCAAGAATATTGTCGCTGTTCGCTTGTTCTATAAAAGAAGAGTCGTACTCACCTGCGAGAAGTGCGAGCAGGTTTGAACGCTCTGAGAGTTCAGCAATTTCGATTTGCGTTGAGTCTTCAAGAACAATGCAGTGATTAGAAAGAATATGATCGAGGCAAAGACATTCATGATCGCTGAGGGTTCGTTTTAAGGAACTCACTAGCACTCTTACAAGGGGCTCCTTAGTTGACTCCAGTAGTTCTTGGAGCGCGTCGGGGATGCGTCGCTGCGGCTGCTCCTGATTTTTCTTTGTAGTCTTGCTGGCGGCTTGGTCTCGTCCTTTCCCCAAAACCGTTTCTTCGGCGATGTGCCAAAAATCCTCCCAGGTTTTTTCCTCTGGCGAGCCAGCATCATTCCAGAGCTCAATTGCGTAGTTTCGAATATCGCCCAAAGGGTCGACCGCTTGAAGATTTCCCGCTTGAAGATTTCCCGCTTGAAGATTTCCAGGAGGGCCTTTGGGTTTATCTTTCGTCATGCCTCTATTGCTCCGCTACTAGTGACGCTGCTTACAAAACTATACCACCGCCCAACACGTTTGTCTTCGCTCGCTGAGACTCAGAGAGTATTGTCACCTAGTTTTGCGGAGATAGAAAGCGTAAGCCAACAACACTATTGTTTTTCGCTATTCGGTGAGCAGAGATCTACTTTCTTCTCGACAGAGTGACATTGAGTAAGAGCTTTCTTGAAGCGTCGTAACTTTATGATAGTAGTTTGCAACTAAGGAGCTGCGAAACTCTTCTGATTCGCTGAGGCCCAAAAGGTCAAGCGGGACATCACTGCATTTATTCTGAAGGTCATCTCTCGAGTCGTAGGGGGCGAGACTGCTTAGTGCCCAAGACGAGAACCGTAAGCCAGAACTACCACCCTGTTTTTGGTAGTCCCAAAGCACTTGGTCAATTGTCTGAGAGCGTTCGAGGAGTGATTTTAGCCTTCTTTCAATGCGGAAGAAGCCAAATTTAGGGGAGAGTTGCTCTTTTGCGAGAGACAAATCTGCCCCTTCTTGTTCGAGTAACCAAATCGCCGCTGCAAGGCCGCTTCGGTGTGTGCCGCTGCTGCAGTGTATTAAAATAGGCAAGGCAGAGGTTTCAAATGCTTCAAGGAGGGGCAAGAGACGATCACGACTAGGGAGGCGTTTCCCGTTGAGCGGAATTTCAATGTAAGTAGCTCCGTTATCCTCGACAACAGAGCGTTCAGTAAGACCATTGCTCTCCTCTTGGTCGCCGCCTCGTGAGAGATTGATCACAGTACGAATGTCATTATCTTGAATTGTTTCTTCAAGCACATCGTACGGCATACGTGCCGAGCGGTAGAAACGATTCTCCACAACAGTATGGAGGTTGTTCTCAAAAAGAATACTTGGGATATAGCTGGTGACAGCAGTAAAGTAAAAGAGCGCCAGTGCAGAAACCAGTGCAGAAAAGCGTTCGTTTAAGAGGTAGTTTCTTTCTCACGTGTCCCGTAAGGTACGCTCAATTCATTCTCAGCGAATACTGCCTATTTCCCTAGGTGTGGGAATAGTAAAGAGTGTAGCGCGCAGCTCTTGCCTGTGTAAAGCATCTCGCTTCTTAAGAGCGCTTACTAGAAGAACCAGGAGTAACTACAGGTCCTGAGCCGCCTGAGCCTGGCAGGATGTTCGATCCTTGCGGTCCAATTCCGAACAAGCCTGCGACGAGCGCAAAAAACTTCCCCAAAACTTCTGCGAATGGACTCTTTGACGCTCGAGAGGTTTGAAATGCTGATCCAAGAGAATCAACCGGTTTGAAATGATTTCCAATGTCAGAGGAGAAAGATTGATTTTGTGCTGGGCCCGGCGAGTTCTTCGGAGGAGTGTTTCCAGGTGGCGCTTGAGAGACTGGGCTTGCTGGTGCTTTCTGTTGCTGAGGTTTTGGCGTAAGGCTTCCAGGACGAACCCCGTCACTTCGCGGTCGAAGTAGTCCCTGTGGTCCCATGAATCCGTAAGACATAAGCAATCCCTTAGGCGACATCAGTCCTTGCGGTGCGAGGGCGCCTTCTGCTCCAAGGCTTGGACCGAGATCTGAGGGATTTAGTTTCGGCGGCGCCGGGGGTGCCGTTACCGACGGAGCAGACTTCTGCGGAGCACTGTTGCCCGCTTCCATATGCGAGTGAAATCGAGCTTCAAGTCGGCGAAGCTCTCCGTCGCTAAGCTGATGCATGTCTATTTGCCCGTTGTAGAGAGCTTGCAAATGAGGGTTTTGATTCATGAGTCGCTGCAATTCTTCGACTCGAACGCCTCCGCCTCTTCCACTAGGCTCTTCTTGAGCAGGAACTGGTGGGAGAGTCTGTATTTGCTGAGCGGAACCGTTGTCTATAACGATGTTTTGCGGGCTTGAAGGCATGGCAATGCTTTCCAGTGGAGAGCTTCCACCAGCCGAGCGACCTTTACTTTTGCCTTTCTTCCTACCAAGCATCTTACTGTTCCTCGTGAACGCGAGTTAAACCGCGGTGTACTAAGAGTTATGAGAGATTGTGCGCAGATCGTGACAAATAGGCGGATTTGTTCGTTCATCTGCGAATAAAAGGATCCTCGTGCGCTACGAGGTGTGCCTGGCATGTGCATAAACGAGCTGGTGAGATTCCAGGGAGGGCTAGGCAGCTTCATTACATAAAATCTCATCAAGTAAGTGAGGGTGTTTATCAAGCAGGCGTAGTAAATTATCAGTAGACTTCATTTGTAAAGATTCTCCGCACTCATAGCGACTAAAAGCATTTGGGCCACCTCCAAAAACTTCAGCTGCTTGATGTTGAGTAAGGCCGAGTCTTTTTCTAATACGGCGAACCTCATCAGAGGGCAGAAAACCATCTGCAACTGCGTGCCAGTCATGGAGTATTTTCTTATTAATTTTTAGATCATTACCACTTAAAATCCCTTCCTCGCAGGAATTACAATAATCCCCAGGCTGATCAAACTCTATTTTGTGCCCTTTATACTCGTATGTTTCCTTGATTGTCTTACGCTCTAAATAGCCGTTTTCACAAAAAGGACATTTTCTCTGTGCCATTTTATTTCTCCTTAAATGAGAGGACAAAAAAACCTTCAAAATCGATTGTAAACTTTAGATATAAAATCAATTCTTCATATTCCGCGTGGTAAACATCTTGCCAGACTCGATGATCTTGATAGCTCGTCATGGACTTATAGAAATTACTGCTTTCAAGTTGCTGAATGGCGCTAATAACATCACTTTCTCTAAGACCCATCTCTCGTACTGATTTTCTTGCAGTTCGAGTAATCCGCAAAAGAGACTCGCTTGAGAAAGCTTCTTTTATGTCTTCAAGATTATAAGTTGGGCGGGGTTTATCCATTTCACCTTATAAGTTAATATAAACCTTAAAGGTTAATTAGTCAAGTAGCGCGGTGGCTTAAATTTTTAAAGCTCTGCGGGTTTCATTACTATCTTAATTGGCTGAAATGCCTGATAGGACGTGTTGGCGGGTGCCGATTATTTAATGATTACAGATCTTTGGAGCGATTGGTTAACTATCCCGTTCGGTGTTAGGGGAGGCTGCGCGTCCCGGGCCTGTTTTTCAACAGTCCCATAAGGAGAATGTAGTACACCGAAACTACTTGCTAAAGAGAAAACCTGCTTACTCCGCACCTGTCGCTAGTTCCACCCTCACCCTTTTTTTTGAGATTAGCCCCCGGCTTATCTCATGCCGTTGGTCGGCTCCCTGCCTATACTCGATAGTCCGAGAGCATCACCACCCCAAGGCGCGTCGTTTCGGCTGTTATTGGAGCTATATGTCGATAGTCTCGCGGTACTCTGCAACGCTTGCTTTCCAGGAGAATTTCTCAGTAAGAGTCGCTGCAAACGCGCGGCTGGATTTCGCTTCGCCGTGAATTATCTTGGCGTAGTTTGGTGAGCCTGAGCAGCTACTCAGCCAGCGGAGTAGCTCTTCTCGGCCTCCGTGAGCGGAGAGTCCGGAAATTGATTGGATGTTCGCGCGGATTGGGATGTGATCGCCAAAGATTTTCACACTCTTTTCGCCAGATTGAATCGTTCTTCCTCTTGTGCCGTGTGCTTGATAACCAACAAAGAGAACGGTTGTCTCTTCTCGTGGAAGAAGTTTTCGCATGTGGTGCAGTATCCTACCGCCACTCACCATTCCGCTTGCTGAGATGATGATCCGTGGACCTTTGAGTCCGTTTATCAGTTTGGATTCATCACGTGAACGGCAAAACGCGGTTTTCTCGGTTCCGAGAGGACGCTGTCCTTTCTCTATTAGTTCGCGGGCTTCTTCGTCATAGTCATGACGAAACTTGCGATAGATCTTTGTGGCATCTACAGCCATCGGGCTATCGATCAAAACCGGTAAGATTGGAATCTCCCCGCTGCGCTCAAGCTGAGCCAGGTAGTAGAGGATATTTTGTGTTCTACCAATTGCAAATGCCGGGATAACAAGAGCTCCCCCGCGATCTACCGCTGAATGAACTACTTTGGAAAGTTCTGCGCAGGTGTCTGCGATCTTATGATCGCGATCTCCATACGTGGACTCACAAAGCAAAACATCGCCGAGTTCTACCGGTTCGGGATCGGGAAGTAGCGGCGTGTCGTAGCGGCCAATGTCTCCCGAAAAAGTTACGAGCTTTTTTCCTATCCGAACATTAAGCGACGTTGAGCCTAGGATATGTCCGGCACAGCTCGGCGTGACATGAATTCCAGGCAGCACTTCAGTGCTTTCGCCGCGCGGAATGACTTTGAGTAATTTTAGTGCAGCCTTTGCATCTTTCTCGGTGTACAGAGGTTTGGCGGGATTGTGGCGTGTGGTCTTGTGCTTATTTGAAAATCTGGCGTCTTCCTCTTGTAGTCGAGCGCTATCAGGAAGGAGGAGTTGTAAGAGTTCCTTTGTTGCGGCGGTGCAATAGACAGGGCCGTGGAATCCCTTACTGACAATAAGCGGAAGATATCCAGTGTGGTCGATGTGCGCGTGTGTGAGTACCACAGCGGCGAGTTCACGAGGATCAAACAGTGGCTCATCCCAATTGCGTTTTCTGAGTTCTTTTCTTCCCTGAAATAGTCCGCAATCAATGAGGAGAGAAGTCTTATCCGTCTCTAAGAGGAATTTAGAGCCTGTGACACTCTCTGCTGCGCCATGAAAGGTGAGTCTTACGGCCATGTCGCTTATCCCCTGGTATTAGCTAAATTCTTTAATCTTTGAACTCATGAGAGCCTACAAAACCCGACAAAATAGACCAATAAAAGTTTAGTCTAAGCCACTTTCGCATGAAATACTCAACTAATCCGAAAAAGCGGTCGACGATTTAGCAGCAGGATTAGAGTAGTGCGTACAAACACAGCAGGATACCAAAGATGTGTCGGGCTCATAGCACTTACGTGAGCCTCACGAACTTTGAGTTCCTCCTCAAGGGAAATTGCTCATGAACACTTTCGCCAGGCTCCTTACCCGAACCCTCGTATTCGCATTTATCTTTAGCTTGTTTGCGGTACCAACATTTTGCTTTGCCGATGATGGCGACGACACTGATTTCGATAATGACGGCAAAGATGACATTGCCGTTTGGCGCCCCTCGCTTGCCACGTTTTTCATTCTTGGATCTGAAACTGGGCAGCAGCTCAGCTACCAATGGGGACTTTTCGGAGATATTCCTGTCTCAGGTCAGTATTCAAGCAATCTTCGCCCAGACCTTGCGGTCTACCGTCCAAGTAACGGCGTGTGGTATTTTCGGGAATGGGATAGCGATTTAGAGTTTAGCGAAACTGACTCCGTGCAGTGGGGAGGCTTTCCAGGGGACCAGCCTGTGCCTTGCAACTATAACGGTAGTAGTCGCCAAGATATTGGAATTTATCGCAGCGGAATTTGGTACGAAAAATTTTCGCCAAGCTTTAGCGAAGAAGCGATTGTTGCCTGGGGATCGGCAAGCGACCAGCCTGTTCCGAGAGATGTAGACGGCGACGACAAATGCGATCATGTCGTCTATCGAAATGGCCTTTGGGCAGTGCTACTCTCATCAAGAGATAACGCTGAGTCAGCACAGGTGCAGTGGGGAAGTGCCGGGGATGTTCCTTTGGCTGCCGACTTTGATGGCGACAATATTCATGACTTCGCAGTATATCGCGAAGGCACTCCTTCACTTTGGCTGATACGCGAATCGAAGAGTCAGGGGCTTACCTCTCGTGCAATCTCCTGGGGAACTGTTGGTGATATTCCGGTCGTGTCCGATCTTGACGGAGATGATGAGGCGGACATTATCGTTTTCCGACCGAGCGAAGGGACTTGGTATGCGCTTCTTTCTCGAGATAACTACCTCGCTGCGCAAGTTCAATCCTGGGGACTCGCCGGGGATGTACCAGTGGTCCGACGTGGTGCCTCGATACCATAGTAGGTAAAGGATTCCGTAGAGTGAGGTTTTCACTGAGAAGGTGAAGGCCTCACTCACTCAAATTCTTTTCTTTGCAATCCTATCCAAAGCGCTAGAAACGGCAGCGTGCACAAAAACACAAAGGCAGTAGCGTAGCCGAAATAGTAAGCCGCTCCACCGACCACGCTCCAGAATAGCGTAAAACGAAAGCTCCCTCGCGCAGCGCTAATCCCTAGAACCCAAATTGCATACCACGGAAGAAAGACACTGGAAGCTAAAGCCAAGACAGTGCTTAAAGCTAGCTCGCATTTATGGTGTATCCCTAGTTTTCGTTCAAATAATAGGAAGATGTAGGCAAAAAGAAACAAGCAACGTCCGAGTAGTAGGGCGCCTTCTGCTGATATCATTTCGTATCCACTCACTC
>QIGM01000171.1 GCA_003230795.1 bacterium | reverse complement strand
GTGCGAAGGTGGGAACTCCGATCAGCCTAAAGATAGAAGGTTTTTCGAATTCAAAGTTTTCCGGAACCTTGACGGCTATCGACTCTAGCGTGAATCAAGACACACGAAATTTTCAGCTTCAAGGCACGATTCAAAACGACGAAGGAAAGCTGCGCCCCGGAATGTTTGTAGAAGTCGTCTTGGAGTATCCGGAAGTTCAAACATTCATCACTATCCCAATCTCAAGTGTAAAGTACGCGCCTTACGGCGATACTGTCTTCGTAATTGAAAAAGCTACTGAACAATCAGCCGGCCCAAGACCAATTCGTCCACAAGTCGTACGTCTGGGTGAGAAGCGAGGAGATCTCGTCGCAGTAGAGTCTGGGCTAAATCCTGGGGAAGAGATCGCAACATCCGGAGTCTTCAAGCTTCGACCCGACTCCGCAGTGATTGTGAATAACGAAACCACACCAGGAAATAACCCTAACCCTAGCCCGGAGAATGCTTAGGATGAGATTCACGGATATTTTTATCCGCAGACCTGTTCTAGCGATTTGCGTAAATCTGCTCATTATCGTTGCGGGCATGCACGCTGCAGTAAATCTCACCACAAGGCAGTATCCACGTAGCGATCTTTCTGTGGTGAAGGTTAGCACTGCCTACATTGGTGCTGACGCTGACCTCGTCCGCGGATTTATCACAACTCCTCTCGAACGAGTGATCGCAAGTGCGGACGGAATTGACTACCTCAGTTCGAGCAGTCGTCAGGGATTGAGCGAAATCAGCGCTCACCTAGAGCTTAACTACGACACCAGCTCTGCCTTAACCCAGATTCAAGCGAAGGTAGCCCAAGTTCGTAACGATCTCCCACCGGAAGCTGAAGCGACCGTCATCGATGTCAAGAATACCGACGACAGAATCGCCGCAATGTACCTCAGTTTTTCTTCCGAAGATCTTGCAGCAAATCAGATCACTGACTACCTCACCAGAGTTGTGCAACCCAAGCTTTCTTCGGTTTCTGGAGTTCAACGCGCCGACATCCTCGGCGCACGAACCTTTGCAATGAGAGTCTGGCTACAACCAGAACAAATGGCTGCAGTTGGCATAAGTCCTAGCGAAGTGAATGAAGCGCTTCTTCGAAACAACTATCTCAGCGCTCCCGGACAGACGAAGGGTTCGATGGTGACCGTGAATTTGAAGACCAACACCGATCTTAAATCACAAGCAGAGTTTGAGAATCTCGTTGTTAAACAAGTCGATGGCACCTTAATTCGCTTACGCGATGTTGCGACGGTCGAACTTGGTGCGGAGAACTACGACGAGGATGTACGGTTTGGTGGTAAGCAGGCAATCTTTATGGGGGTATGGGCTCTTCCCGATGCTAATTCTCTAGATGTTGTCCAGGGAATTCGCTCCGTGCTACCGGAGGTCCGAGCGGGGCTGCCGAGCGGCTTAGTGCTTGATGTCCCTTACGACTCGACTGAGTACATCGAAGAGGCGATACAAGAAGTAGTGAAGACACTCGCTGAAACAGTTGCGATTGTAATCTTCGTTATTTTTATTTTCATTGGCTCGATTCGGTCGGTCCTCGTTCCAGTCGTCGCGATACCACTCTCCTTAGTCGGTGCCGCTGCGCTGATGTTCTGGTTCGGCTTCTCACTAAACCTCCTGACCCTACTCGCAATTGTGCTCGCGGTGGGACTTGTCGTCGATGACGCCATCATCATGCTCGAGAATATCGAAAGGCACGTTGAGGAAGGAAAATCCCCACAGGAAGCAGCGATACTTGGTGCGAGAGAGCTTATTGGCCCTATTATCTCTATGACGATTACGCTCGCGGCAGTCTACGCGCCAATCGGATTTCAAGGCGGACTTACGGGAACGCTTTTCAAGGAATTTGCCTTCACCTTAGCTGGTGCCGTTTGCGTCTCGGGTTTTGTCGCGCTTACCCTTTCGCCGATGATGGCTTCTCGACTTGTTCGCGGAAGAGAGCATGCTACTCCCTTGAAGAAAAAAGTTGAACGGTCGTTTCAAGCACTTCAGAAACGATATACTTCCGCGCTGCATGCTATTTTTGAGTTTCGCGCAGGTATCATCGCCGCAGGCATCATTCTCGCGCTACTGATTATTCCGTTCTACATGTTTTCGATGAAAGAGCTAGCTCCAAGAGAAGACCAAGGCGTTGTTTTCGGTATCGTCCAGGGGGCGCCCAATGCAAGCTTGGATCAAACGACCTTGTTTACAAAGATGGTTCAAGACCGCTTTCAGACTTTCCCAGAATACGAAAACTCTTTTCAAGTAACAGGCGCCACTTTTGGCTTCTCAGGAATCGTGCTGAAACCTTTCTCCGAAAGAGAGCGACTTGCCCAGGAAATTAAACAAGAAGCCTGGATGAAGATGGCTGATGTCCCAGGAATTCGCATCATCCTCACCACACCACCACCACTTCCAGGCGGCAGTGATTTTCCAATCGAGTTCGTTGTCTCTTCGACAGCAGAGCCTGAGCTACTTTTTCAATACGCTGGACAACTCGTTGATGCGGCTTTCCAAAGCGGGAAGTTCATGTTTGCAGATGCTGATCTGAAATTCGATCTCCCTCAGGCTGAGATTATCATCGACCGCGACAAGGTTGCTGCTATGGGGCTAGATCTACGAAGCGTAGGTGCTGATATTTCGGCTTACACCGGTGGTAACTACGCTAATCGGTTTAATATCGCCGGACGAAGCTACAAAGTTATTCCGCAAGCGGAACGGGCCAATAGACTTAACCCTTCACAACTTGAGCAGCTCCACATCCGGGGTCCTAATGAAACACTCATTCCCTTATCCACCGTCGCTCGAATCGAAGAGAGAGTTCAGCCGAGAGAATTGAAACGCTTCCAGCAACTCAACTCAGTTACGATTCAGGGGGCCATAGTACCAGGGGTGAGCATTGACGAGGGACTTGCCGCACTCGAAACGAAAGCAGCCGAGATTCTTCCAGTGGGCTTCGAGATAGACTATGCAGGAGAGTCGAGACAGCTACGCAAAGAGGGAAGCACACTTCTGCTCACACTCTTGTTCTCTGTCATACTAATCTACCTCGTACTCGCGGCTCAGTTTGAGAGCTTCCGCGACCCTTTTATTATTCTAGCTGGTTCGGTGCCGCTTGCACTCGGCGGCGCCCTTCTCTTCCCTTTTTTGGGGGCGACGACGATGAACATTTATTCCCAAGTGGGACTTGTTACGCTCGTTGGGCTTGTCGCTAAAAACGGAATCTTAATCGTAGAGTTCGCTAATCAACTTCAAGAACAAGGTCATTCGCGAAGTAGCGCTGCGATTGAAGCGGCATCAGTACGACTACGCCCGGTTCTCATGACAACCGTGGCTACAGTTGTTGGTCACTTTCCTCTAATTATCGCATCCGGCGCTGGTGCAGGAGCGAGGAATAGTATTGGGATTGTGCTTGTCTCTGGGATGCTTATTGGAACCGTATTTACCTTGTTTGTCGTTCCAGTTCTGTACTCGGTCATCGCAGGAACGAAATCCGCTGAACACCTTGACAACAGTTCGCCTGTTCGACATGGCTCTACTGCATCCATGGAGGCACGCGCGTAGCATGAAACTGCATCCTATTTTATTTACCCTTGTTTCTTTCCTGCTTTTTAGTTCCTGCACCGTGGGACCTGACTACCAAGAGCCGGAATGGGAACTTGAGTCCAAATTCCGCTCAGCTGAGTCCGAGGTGTTTCTCTATGAACAGATTGATACCAAGTGGTGGTCCGGCTTTAGTGACCCCATGTTGGATTCTCTCCTTGCGGACGCAGAGAGTGCCAATAAAGACGTTCTGCAGTCCTTAGCCCGTGTTATGCGAGCCCGAGCCTTACGTAGAAACGCAGTCGCTGAGCTCACTCCCGGTGCCGAAGTGAACGCATCTTATGAGGAAGGTGAAGACTCCGGCGCTCGGTTCCCCGGAGACGACGGCTCCTCGGGCAGTTCAGGTTTCGAGTTCGAAGCCTACTCCGGTAGCATTGATGCGCTTTGGGAAATAGACCTCTTCGGACGACTACGCAGAGACGTAGAAGCTCGTGATGCTGAATTAAAAGGCTCCGAGGCAGATGTTGAAGACGTGCTACGAGTGGTAAGAGCCGAAGTAGCTACAACTTATTTTGATCTTCGCAGAGCACAAAAACAGCTCGAAATCGCGCAGAAGAACGTAAGCGTTCAGCAAGAGTCGCTGCGAGTGGCACAAGCGAAATATGAGTTTGGCTTACGCGGAGAGCTCGATCAAGCCCAAGCAAGCGCTCAGTTAGAAAGCACACGTGCTTCCATTCCTCCGCTTGAGACTGAAGTGCGAGTCGCCCTACACCGTCTCGCTGTTCTGCTTGGGAAACAACCGCACGCGCTATACACCGATCTGCTCACACCTCAAAAAATTCCTACTTTTGTCGGTCCAGTTCAAATTGGCACACCCGAGGAGTTAATTCGCAGACGGCCCGACGTTCGCGTCGCCGAACGCGCACTTGCAGCCGAAACGGCACGAATCGGTGTTGCGGTTGGTGAACTTTTTCCAAAGCTCGAGCTTGGTGGCTCGCTTGGCGTAGAAGCACCAGAGTTTTCGGACCTCACTGATGGTCGCGGCACTTACCGCTGGGGGCCGAGCATTACCTGGCGACCATTTGATTTTGGACGACTACGATCCCTTGTAAAGTCTCAAGAAGCGGTGAGGACTGAGACTCTCCATCGCTACGAATCTCAGGTCCTAGTAGCACTTGAAGATGTAGAGAACTCCCTGTTCCGTTATTCGAGCGAGCAAGAGCGCCACCACCGACTAAAAGCTGCGTTCACATCTTCTAAGCGCGCGTTCGAGATATCTGATGCTCAGTACCGTGAAGGCTTAATCGACTTCCTCAGTGTTCTTACGAGTCAAGCAACGATGCTTCGTGACGAAAATGACATGATTGCAAGTAAGGCAGAGCTGGCGAAAAATCTCGTTGGGATTTACAAGGCTTTTGGTGGTGCTTGGACGGCTCCCCAGGAAGGTTAGGGGTGTCTTATTCTTTTCAAACTCTCAACCCCGTCGTAGGCTCCTCCTGAGTCGCATTTGAAGGCTTTTTTAGATTTGCCGGCAATAACATATTTCGAGGAATATATTTTTGAGACGCATCCACTGTCTTGGACTTGATTACAACAGTGTCTTCGCCAAGGGCTTTCGGCCTGACGAAGTATCAGTCGATGATTGGATCTCGCGATTTTCTGACAAATTCTCAGAGATTTGGGGTTCATGCGGTACGATACAAATCTACGGCGCTTCAACTTCGGGAAAAGTGGCGCTTGATTTAGTGCGTCTCCACAATGCACGCGTCGACAGTGGCAAACAGATAGAAGTAAAAGGATACGTCGATCTTTCTAAGGCGAAGAAGGAGTTTGCTTCACTTCCAGTCTCATCTCCGGATATAGCAGTTTGGGAACCTGGACTTCTCGTAGCAGTAAGTCCTTCAAACTACCTTTCAGTAATGAAGACTCTAGCTCCGATTCTTCCGCAAGACACCGAGTTGCTATTTCTTTGGCAAACAGAATTCTTCGATCCGCGAGACTACGAGCACGTCTTCGGTGCTTCGGAAACGGTCGCCTATACAGGTACGAACGAGTCAGAGACTGGGAGTGGTCAGGACCTTCGCGGGTCGATTTACTTTGAGCAAAACAGAACGCTTCGAAGAATTACAAAACAAGAAGCGTCCTTCTATGAGTCACTATTCGATAATCCGTCTGCAATTGAAGAGTTGCTCGAGATGGGGCTCGTACCTACAAAAAAGATTGAGCACGAGCGGCAGAACTTCGTTATCGAGCATGAAAGCCTAATAGCTCAAAGTCCGAAAAATTGGTCCCCTGAGATGTTTAAGTCCGCAGCGCTTTTTTTCTTGGGCTTTTGGCGGGGCATCATTTCTAAGGGTTATTCGCTACAAGACCTTCACAGTGGGAATGTGATGTTCCGACACGGACAACCACTTTTTGTTGACTTTTGTTCTATTGGGCCAAGAGAGGCAACTACTGTTTCACCGCCTTTCCTCCAATCCTTCTTTGACACCTGGATACACCCACTTGCCTTGATCGCGTCCGAGCAAAATATTTTACTCTACGAACTATTGCGCAGATCGAGCATCCTTCCCTTTTCGTCCATAGAGGCGCTTTGCACCAAAGAGACTCTGTCTGAAATTCATGCGCTCCATCAAAGCGTTTTCCAGCTCTTGAAAGAAAAAGACTTAGCAAAGATCACAGAAGAACTGGAGACGTGGGTAGAGAAGGTAACTCCCTCTTCGGCTTACACAGGCTGGAATCGAGGCGGATACCAAGCGGAGCTTGAAGGTTCAGTTTTTCCAACGGGCAAGAAAGAGGAAGCGATCAATGAAATTCTTCTTCAGCATACTCCTGCTTCTGTGCTTGATATTGGATGCAACAATGGACGGTTTTCCGTGGCCGCCGCACGAGGTGGTGCTGAAGTTCTCGCGCTAGACTACGCTGAGCGTTTGCTTGATCAACTCTTTGAGTTTCAAAAACAGGATCGTCTATCAATTCTTCCACTGGTATATGACATTTCTGAGCTGACGCCATTCACTGCACCGGCACGATCTTTCGACGTAACATTAGCACTTGCCGTGATCCATCATTGGGTTTTCGTTGTTGGCTGGAGCGTGGAAGCGGTACTTGAGACACTAAACGCGCTTAGCAACTCAGTGCTTGTAATCGAATTTATTCATCCAGTTGAGTCCGAGCCATTCTTGTTTGAGCGTTTTACCGTAGAAGCTGGAGCTTATTATTCCACTGACTACATTATGTCTTGGCTGAAGGAACGATTCTCCACAGTCGTCGAGCTGGAGCTACACGCTACGAGGTGCCTCATTATCGCTACGCGGGAAAGTTGCTAAAATTGACCGGTAATTATACATATTATCGTTAATTAGGCCGCGCTGTTTTCTGGCTTGTCTGCCGTATTTATCCCTGAATTTAGTCTCTTGATCATGAATGCATCTATAAGCGAAGCGGACGAAGAAAAAGAAAAGCCTCGTCCTATAGAACGCCTACTCACACCTTTCAACGCCTTCGTTCACAGCTCTGCCTCTGGCGGCATTGTTTTGGTCCTTTGCGCGGTCGTCGCCTTATTGTGGGCCAATTCTCCTTGGTCACACTCTTATCACTCTCTTTGGGAAACCCCATTCACGATCGGCTTTGGTGACGCAAAACTGAGTAAAGCATTACATCTTTGGATTAACGACGGCTTGATGGCGATATTCTTTTTCGCAGTGGGCCTTGAAATTAAACGAGAGGCTCTCGTAGGGGAGTTGGCGTCACTTAAGAAAGCTGCTCTCCCAATCGCCGGCGCTATTGGCGGAATGGTGGTACCTGCCCTATTTTACGTTTACTTCAATTTGGGAACAGACAGTCTCTCTGGTTGGGGTATTCCGATGGCGACCGATATCGCCTTCGCGCTTGGTATCCTTGCTCTAGTCGGCAAAGGGGTTCCACTTTCCTTAAAAGTATTTCTCGCAGCTCTGGCAATTGTCGATGATATCGGTGCTGTCCTCGTGATTGCGGTTTTCTACACAGATAGTGTAGCCGCTGGCTACTTGTATATTGGGTTTGGTCTACTGGCTCTTCTCGCGGCATTGAACTATTTGGGCGTAAGAAACGGCGTCCCTTACGTTATTCTTTCGAGCATTTTATGGTTCTGCGTTCTTAAATCGGGAGTCCACGCGACTATTGCCGGAGTACTTGCTGCGATGACAATTCCTGCAAGAATTCATATAGACGCCTTGCGCTTTCGTGTTCGAGCAAAACCTCACTTTGCTCTTTTCGAGCAAGACAACGCCGTAAGAGAAAGCTTCCTCACGAGTGCCGAACAACAGCGAGCGATTTATAAAATAGAGCGTCTTTGCGAGCTAGCCGGCTCGCCCTTGCTTCGTTTCGAGGCTGGACTTCACACCTGGGTCGCCTTTGTCATCATGCCTATCTTTGCTCTTGCGAATGCCGGAGTATCGCTTCAAGGCGATGTAAAGTCCGCTGTTACTCACCACGTTTCTTTAGGAATCATCGCTGGATTATTTGTCGGGAAACAAATAGGGGTCTTCGGGGCAAGCTATCTCGCGGTAAAACTCAAGCTTGCAAGCCTCCCCAAAGGCGTAACCTGGCTACATGTGTATGGGGCCTCATGCCTTTCGGGAATTGGATTTACAATGTCTCTATTTATAGCCACCCTCGCCTTCTCAGACGCTGCGCATATTATGCCGGCGAAACTTGGGATACTGATGGCTT
>QIGM01000249.1 GCA_003230795.1 bacterium | reverse complement strand
TATAAGGCTGAATTGGTTGCGAGGTCGATTGCAGCGATTCGCCGCGATAAGCCGACCTGGATTTTTTGCCCACCTGTTCTTATCGATGCAATCGGTGAGCTAATTGACTGGACGAAAACCTCAGTGAAAGGCGTATTCGCCGGCGGGACCGAAATGGATCCCGAGACCGTGCGCAATATCGTCGAAGAGCTGTTTCAGGGGAAGATTCATTTCGTCCCTACGTACGGCAATGCCCTCGTTGGGCTAGCCCGTCCTCGGCCACTGGCAACTGAAGCCAACCCGATTTCAGGACAGCGTCCGTTCTCCGTGATCTACCAGTCCTTACAACCGCATACCCTCCTTCGGGTAACGCAGCAGGACGATTCACGGAAACTCGTCGAATACGGCGAACGTGGTTTCGTTGAAATCACGACGGCAACGTTCGAATGGTTCATGCCCCGCTTTCGCGAGCGTGATATGGCCGAGCGCGTCGCCCCAACTGATGAGTTTCCTTGGGACGGCGTAGCCGAAGTTGGGCCGCCACCTGAAGATCGGGCAAAGTTGAACAAGGGTGTGTACTAAACCGAAATACAGAAAGGAGATTCCTATGATGAAAATCAAAATCCCTGCTCTGTGTTTCGGCACGGAGTATCACAGCCTCAAACGTCACACTATTTCCGACCTCGGGTCAGGTGACGAGCTAGGCTCCTTGGGCCTCGTTCTTGAAAATCGCATCGCGGTTGACGTGCTTCAAAAGCGTCTGCTTCGAAAGGCGAGGAAAGCGCTTCAGGACATCCCAGTGCGTGAGCGTATCGCAATGTCAGTCCGTGCGGCTGAGATCTTCGAAAACGATACCCTCGATTGTGGTGGAGTCCCTCAGTCGCCTGAGGACTACACCGATCTCGTGGTGCGTACGAGCGGACTTTCTACAGTGCTTGCCAGAGCGAATACATCTCGCATCTGTGCAGCACTTCGAAATACCGAGGCTGTTATGAACGGCCTGTCTCGTGGCTTACCGCTAGATATTTACGATAGCGGCCTTGGCCGACAAGGAGACGCCAACGTCCGTCTTGTTCCTCGAATCGAGGGCTTGGGCTGTTGCATGCCCAATAACTCGCCAGGGGTACATGTGACGTGGGTAATTTGTTTGGCTTTCGGTATTCCAGTGCTAATTCGGCCTGGGAGTTCTGAGCCATTCACGCCTTATCGTTTGATCCAAGCGTTTATCAAAGCAGGATTCCCAAAGGAAGTCTTTGGGTTCTACCCCTGCGATTATAACGCTGCGAACCGCATCCCGGAACTTACAAAGGGTGCGATCGTTTTTGGTTCAGACGCCACGGTGCAACAATGGAGTTCCTATCCCCTGGTCCAAGTTCACGGCTCGGGCTTCTCCAAACTCTTTATCGGAGAAGATCGGATCGAGAACTGGAAATCGCTTATCCCTGAACTGGTAGACAATGTTGCCGCAAACAGCGGCCGCAGCTGTTACGCCGTTTCTCGGATTGTGGTTCCTCGCTACGGAAAGGAAATCGCAGACGCTCTTGCACAAGGACTGTCTAAGATTATTCCTCGCCCGCAGGACCACCCCGAAGCGATGCTCTCTGCGATGGCAATGCCGGATCGCGCTATTCTGGTGAACGACTCTATCGAAGATGGCTTAAAAACGCCTGGAGCCGTTGATGTAACTGCAGCCTATCGCAATGGCGATCGTCTGGTTAAGCTTGAAGGACGAACGTTTCTTCAGCCAACAGCGATCCTCTGCAATAGCAGTCAACATCCTTTGGCGAATGAGGAATTCCTATTTCCGTACTCTGCGGTCGTAGAATCCTCAATCGATCAGGCCTTCGATGAAATGGGTTCGACCCTTTCACTCGCCGTCTATACACACGACAAGGCGTTGAAACTTCGAGCTCAGATGAGTGACGTGAGTTTAGTGACTATCAACCAAGGCACTTCGAGCCTTGATAGATGCCAACCTCACGAAGAGAATCTGTTCGAACTTCTCTACAATCGACTGAGTTTAGTCGCGTAGAGACGAGTTATAACCGACGGTTCTACCAATAAGCCCTTTGCGTTCGCGTAAAGGGCTTTTTCTATTTGGGGATCGCATTGTTATAGGTCGACAAGCTGTTGGATTGATTTGGGGTAGGCGGAGCCGTTGTGGGGGCGTGTTGCTACGGGAGCTTTCATGTAGAGACGTTGGTTGCAGATGCTCGGCTCCGAAGCCCGGCTTCGCCGGTCTCCTTCGCCTTCTAACTATTGCCATAGACGACGATGGGATAGGAAAGCTCCCGTAGCAACACGCCCCCACAGCGGCTCAGACATCGCAGTTCGTACAGATTGATGTGATCGAACATTTCGCTCATGTGTAAGTGAATTCTTGCAAAGAAGAAGCACTAGGAGTCTGACGTTCAAACTACCCAGTAGTCTTTCGTTGCAGGAGTGCTCTCGTCGCGCGCAGTTGCGCAGGCGGCCAAAAGCCGTGTTCTTTAGGCAGAAGAAGTAGACCGCCGAGCATGTTTGAAGCACGACGAGAGCACTCCTTTAGCGAAAGACGGCTTGCATACTGGAACAGCCTTAGTCCTTAAGTCTCTGACGCATGACTTCCGCAGGATGCAATGCTCGCTTCCCGGTAGCATGCTTTATTTGCTGCTTGCAGCTAACACCTGCTGCAACAATGAGAGTATCCTCTTCAGCCTCTCGCACAGCCGGCAATAATTTTCTCTCACCCATCTTAAGTGAGATATCGTAATGCTCTTTTTCGTAACCGAAAGAACCGGCCATTCCGCAGCATCCAGAATCAACTTCTTCAACTTCGCAACCAAGCGCTTCAAGCATCTTATGACTGTGCGTTGTCCCAGAAAGTGCCTTCTGATGACAATGGCCGTGAAGAAGCGTTTTTACATCACCCTCCGCGACATCAATATCGAGCTCTCCGGCAGTCTCTAATTTCGCGATAAATTCTTCGAAGGTAAACGAATGTTCGGCAATAAGCTTAGCTCTTTCATCATCTGGTAGAAGCACTAAGTTCTCGTCTCGCAATGTCAATAAGCAGCTAGGCTCTAGCCCAACAATCGGGATTCCTTCCTTCGCAAACGGATGAAGCTTCTCGACTGTATCGCGAGCAGCAGCGCGAGCTTGGTCGACGAAGCCTTTCGATATAAGCGGTCGACCACAACATTTATGTCCCGGTAGCACGACTTCAAATCCACAGGCTTCAAGCACTTCAACTGCCGCAATGCTTACGTGCGGATAGTTGTAAGTATTAAAGGTATCGTTAAAGAGAACGACTTTGCCCTTTCGTCCTGCTTTCTTGTCACGCTTCTTAAACCAAGTCGTAAACGGCACTCGCGCAAACACAGGCAGCGTGCGTTTCGCACTGATACCAAAGAAACGATCGAGAAAATAACGGAAAATAGGGTTTCTCATTACCCAGTTAATTAGTGGCGCCTGAGGACCAGAACTCATTCTACTCGCTCGGGCAATATCAGCCATGACTCGTGAGCGTAGCGGTGCTCCGTTCACTTCATAGTATCGAGCTAAGAACTCGAACTTAATCTTCGCCATATCCACTGAAGATGGGCATTCAGATTTGCAAGCCTTACATTCGATACAGAGGTCCATCGCCTCATACATGCGCTTGCTGCTTAACTCTTCATGCGGCATTTTTCCTGACAATGCGGCCCTAAGTAAGTTCGCTCTTCCACGCGTGCTGTGCTCTTCCTCTTTGGTCACCATAAAACTGGGGCACATCGTCCCAGAATCGAGTTTTCTGCAAATAGCCGCACCATTGCACATTTCTATCGCCCGGGTGAAGCCCTGGTCACTGCGAAAATCAACGTGCTCCGGCTTATTTTGTGTTTGATAGTCGGGGCCAAAGCGGAGGTTTTCGCTGATCCCTTGAGAATCAACAACGTTTCCAGGATTTAGAAGATTATGAGGATCAAAGGACTGTTTTACTTCTTTAAACAATCCATACATCTCGCGTCCAAAAAATCGTTCATTGAGCCAACTGCGAGATTTTCCATCACCGTGCTCGCTGGAAAGAACGCCCTCATACTGACTAAGTAAATCAAGAGAGAACTCAGAGATCTGATTTAGCTTCGAAATATCATTCGAATCTTTTGCGTTTAGAAGCGGGCGAATGTGTATACAACCCACGGAAGCATGGGCGTAATACGAAACTCTCGTATCAATCCCCGCACAAAACTCCTCGACCTTCGTAACATAGTCTGCAAGGTGGACGACTGGCACAGCAGCATCTTCAATAAAAGCAAGGGCCTTATCATCCCCGCGGGTACTCATCAAAAGACCAAGGCCAGCCTTTCTTACCGCCCAGACATTACTTTGTTGTTCCGGTGCAAGTACTGAAAGGACAGAATCATGAGGCACATTCTGCGCACGTAGATGAGAGCGAAGCTCCTCTATGCGGCCAGTTAACTCTTTTTCGCCTTCGCCGTAATACTCGGTGAGCAAAAGGCAATTTGGTTCGCCATCAATAAAGGTCTCAAGCATCTTCGCGTATTTTGGAGCCTTTCGGCAGAGCACGATGCTTGAGTTATCAAGCAATTCTACCGCCGAAGGGTTAGTCTCAAGAATAGCAGGGACTGAGGAGAGAGCTTCGTAGGTGCTTCGAAAATGAACGATTCCGAGAGCGGTCATCTTCGGCTTTGGGCAGAGGCTAAGCGTGATTTCGCTCATTATTGCAAGGGTTCCCTCTGAACCACAAACCAAGTTCGAAAGATTGAATCGAGTATCGGGCTGTTCACGGAAATTAATCTCGTCAAAAACGAGACGGTCAAGATTGTAGCCACCCGCACGCCGCCAATGCTTCGGAGTGCTTTGCTGGATGATACGACGTGTCGTATCTCGTTCTGCCATTGAGAGCATGTCTCGGTAGATAGCACCTTCAAGACCAGAAAGCTCTGCACGACGCCTCGCCTCTTCTGTCGTGCAAGGAGTAAAAGAGGCCGCAGTCCCATCACTTAAGAACACGTCCATTTCCCGAACATGCTCTACAGTCATCCCGTACATGAGTGAATGACTTCCGGTTGAATTGTTCGCAACAATTCCTCCCATTGCCGCGCGATTACTACTCGCGGGATCTGGTCCAAACAGAAGTCCCTTACTTGCAAGCTCGGCGTTTAGTTTATCTAAGACGACTCCTGGCTGAACGCGAACGGTTCGAGCAGCTTCATCGACTTCGATAATCTCGTCCATGTAACGACACATATCGATAACAACGGCTTTGTTAACTGCCTGGCCTGCCAAGCTACTACCACCGGTTCTCGCAAGAAGAGGAACACGATGAGCGGCTGCCAGCTCAACTGCGGCATGAAGCTCTTCCTTATTCTTTGGACAGACAACACCAAACGGTAGGACTTGGTAAATGCTCGCGTCAGTGCTGTAGAGGGTTCGATGGTAGAAATCAGTTCGGATATCGCCGTCTGTTCTTTTTTTAAGTTCCGCGAAGAACTCTTCTACAGACGGCGGGACGGCGTTCGTCTCCGGTAGAGTGCTATCCTCTAATTGAGCATTCATGAAGTTAGGAATCCTTATTTACTAAAAATCTGCCATCCGGAAATGGAGGCGTAAGGCACTGAGTTTACCGAATAGAGTCGAAGCAAAGCAAGACGCTGGGAAGGAAGCTTCTAGCCGCAGGCCTGATTATTGAAAGTAAACGATTATTTTACTCTTTTCTTTCAGCGCTAACACGTGCTCAGCCAACGTTTTTTGCTGGGCGACCTTCAGCAAGTCTTTTCCAATCTTTTCTTTAATTTCCTCAAAGGCCGGGATTTCGCCACCTCGCTTCTGCTCGAGCTTAATCACATGGTAGCCATAAGAAGTTCGAACCAATTTGCTGATTTCGCCAACTTTTAAACTAAAGGCTGCCGCACTGAAGTCGGAATCCATTTGCTCACGAGTAAAGAATTCAACTGCACCACCCTTCCCCTTATTGAGCGCTTCAGAAAAGTTTCTCGCGAGTGATGCAAAATCCGCGTCTTCAGCCGTAGCCCGTTCTCGAACCTCGCTTGCTCGGTGCAAGGCATCTTGCTGCGTTTTTTCATCAGCATCCTCGTCAAAACGAATAAGAATATGCCGCACTTTTACTTCTTCCGGTCTGCGGTATTTTTCGGGGAATTTTTTGTACTCATCTTCGATCTCAGCATCTGTCACTTCTATTTCCGACAGCACAATCTGTTCGAGGTAGTACTGAATAGCCAAATCCTCTGCGAGGCCTTCCTTAAATTCGGCCTCGGTGAGGTCGAATTCAGTAATTTGCTTCTGGAAATCTTCAACAGATGGAAAGCTCGTTTTTAAGCTCGTAAAAAACTTTTTAACTTCTTCGTCTTTCGGGAGAACTTTCTTCTTCTTCGCTTCCTGCAACAACAGAGTCCGCGTCACGATCATTCCCAGCATCTTCTTTCTGAGATTATGCTGCTCTCCGGTCTCAAACATCGACATACGCCCTTGGAGATGGCGACGCAACTCCCGCTCGAGCGTGTCTCGATGTATTTTTATGCCGTTGATTTCCGCAACGATGGAAGCAGTAGCATCCTTCGTTGCCTTTGTGGCTTCGGACTGAGCAAGAACCGAGACGTTAGCAAGAGCTATCACGAGAGACGTGGCAGCAATCGAGAAAAGTACGCGGGTGAGATTACCAATGTTCATTATCATTTTTCGCCGAAAACGTGATTGTCGTAAGTTCTACCTCTCCCTCGCACTCTAAACCTCTCTTCCCCAGAGTTCAACTGGCTAAGAGAGGTGGGATTTGACTTTCGTGTTGCTGTTGATACGCCGCTCAGCTTAAAATTCACGGCATGAATGCTCCCAAGAGAAGCCGCGCTTTTATTACCCCCGCTACTGTCCTGAAGCTTTTATGTTCGGCGCTTCTTACTGCTATGCTTCTTACTGCGGTGTTCCGTACTGAGAGTATCGATTCGCTCTTTAGCATGCTGCAAAACACCTATCTCCCGGGCGTCATCGCCTATGCCAGCATCTCTCTTTTTGCCTTAGTAGTAAGAGCATTGCGATATTACTTGGTATTAGGAGTTTCTTCCGCAGAAGAGACTGAAGCCCTCGAGACTCAGAAGGTAACCTTTGGAACTCTTCTCATTGTCACGAGTATTCGCAACGCACTTGTGGACTTCCTTCCTGCTCGACTAGGAGAGCTAAGTTATTTCTATGTATTGCGTAGATACGGAATAAGCATGTTGCGCGCCGTTAGTGTCTTTGGTGTCTGCTTTGCACTCGATATCGCAGTGCTAGCGCTGCTGCTGATTCTCTTACTGCTACTCTCCCCGTATTACCTCGGTATGCAGGCATTAATTGACACCTCTCAACTGTCTGCTCCCGTTTTAGTTTTCGGAGTAGTAGTCTTGCTCTTCGCCTTCATTGCCCTGCTTCGCCTAGACATCGCAGCTCGCATTGGAACAAGGATTCTTAAAACGCTTAGTGCACCACTTGCGTCCTGGCGACCAAGGAATAGCGTTGTACTTTTCGCCGAGAGAATTACAAACGACATTTCCGGCATTCAAAAGAGGGGTAACTTCACTTTATTCGTTCTTCTTACTGTCGCCCTGCGAGTATCGAAGTACCTATCGCTTTACGTGCTGCTGCTCAGCGTTGTCTTGCCGCTGGGCGTTTCCATGCAAGATCTCGATCCCGTTTTGAGCACCGTAGCCTTCCTCGCTGCTGAGGCTTCGGCAAGTTTACCCATTTCAGGGCTAATGGGATTTGGTGCCTACGAGGGGGCTTGGACTCTTATTTTCTCA
This sequence comes from bacterium, assembly GCA_003230795.1. Taxonomy (GTDB): domain Bacteria; phylum Bdellovibrionota_C; class UBA2361; order SZUA-149; family SZUA-149; genus SZUA-149. The sequence goes on along the minus strand of QIGM01000249.1, from coordinate 574 downwards.
CTATCTAGGGCGGAAATACCTTCAGTTCCTAGCGTCATTTTGCTCGTTCATCTCATCACTCAAGTAGTGGGATATTCTTTCGGATTGCTAGGTTTAGGCTTTTTCTTGATTAAAGAAGTCAAAAATTAGCATGGGAAGGCAGTCTCAGTTATAATAACACTTTAGTTTTATTGAATGTTCTGCTCGCCAGTACAAGGCTCAGTAGGCCTCTAAGTGTTGCCAAAGCAGTTGCTGTAGATAAAGAGTGAACGCCGCCTTTGCTAAGCCTTCGGCCAGATCGCCCTTTTTCGGAGTTAGTGGCTTAATTTTTTTCTAGGTAGAGCCCTGAGCGCACAAATTTTAATGGGTGCGGCTTAGGGGTAAACAGGAGCGATTTTCTTTCATGACTAAGAAAGAAACAAACGGATCGTCGACAAATCTCACCTCCGCTTTGTCTGAAGCGCAAAGCATCATTGAGGCTGCGGAGAATCGAGCTAAGGAACTTCTCCGCAAAGCCCAGGAGGTATTCGATGCCGCACAAGCAGAAGGCTACAAAGCAGGCCTCGTTCTCGGACGAGAAGCAGCCGTGAAGCAG
>QIGM01000356.1 GCA_003230795.1 bacterium | reverse complement strand
GATCTGCCGGTCTTTATTTTTGACCGCCGAGGGGGAAGGAAGAACCAAGAAACATTAGGTAAGAGCATTGGAAGGTACAACACAACATGTGGCCGCATCCTCGGCTGAGCTTGGGGATGATCCCCAAGTAGAAGAGAGCGATTCTTCGAGCGCAGAAGCGGGGTCTTCTGCGGATGGGTCTTCTTCGCCTGCAAGTAAGCGCCCTAAAAAGGCTGACGCGACAGAGGCTCCTGCGGAGTCCGCTCGAGCGAAGATTGAGCAGGAAGAGATTCCAGACAGAGATCCAATTGAGATTAATGTCCGCACGCTTTTACAAGCTGGCGTGCATTTTGGTCACCAGACATCGCGCTGGTCTCCAAAGATGGCTCCATTTATTCACGGCGCAAGAAATGGCATCCACATTGTCAGTCTGCCTCAGACGATTGCCGGCTGGGAACAAGCTAAAGAGGCGATCGTTCAGGTGGTCAGCCGCGGCGGTAATGTTCTCTTCGTGGGAACAAAGAAGCAGGCTCAGGACGCGATTCTAAAAGAGGCCCGTCGTTGCGGGGCTTATTACGTTTCTCGTCGTTGGCTCGGTGGAATGATGACCAACTTCCAGACTATTCGTAAGAGCATCGCTCGTATGAATAAGGTCGAGGAGATCTTAGACGAAGAAGAACGTCTACGCGTGGAAGGCACAACGTCGAAATTCACTAAGAAAGAGCGTCTGATGATGGCTCGTGAGAGAGACAAGCTGTACTATTCTCTTGGTGGTATCAGAGACATGTATGCTGCTCCTCAGTTAATCTTTGTGGTCGATATTCGCCGTGAGGACATTGCAATTAAAGAAGCAGCTCGCTTGGATATTCCAGTTGTCGCTCTTGTTGATACGAACTGTGATCCATCTGCGGTCACATTCCCAATTCCATCAAATGATGACGGAACACGTGCCATCAGATTGTTTTGTGGTGCGGTTGCTGATGCGGTTCTCGAAGGTAAGAAGCTCTACAAAGAGCGGAAAGCTACGATGGAAGCTTCAGCAGACGTTCAATCACGAGTGAAGGGCGGACGAAAGTCGAAAGACGCCGCTCCAAAGAAAGCTTCGAAGAGATTTGACGCTAAGCCAAAAGCTGATGCGAAGCCGAAAGCTGAAGCTAAGCCGGAAGCAGACGCGAAGCCAAAAGCTGAAGCTAAGCCGGAAGCAGATGCGAAGCCAAAAGCTGAAGCTAAGCCGGAAGCAGATGCGAAGCCAAAAGCTGAAGCTAAGCCAGAAGCAGAAAAGGTCGAGGCCGCCGCCGCGCCAACGACTGCTTCTAGCACCGAGGCTTAGTCCGGCGAATGAATAAGGGGGTATGCTTCGGTGAGGTATGCCCTTTTTTCGAGTTTTCGGTTTGCCTAATTCGAGTCCTCTAGGGTTACCTTCCCGTTTTTCTGATTTTTATAGGGTATGGTTCTCGCTTGTTCTTTGAGCCTGCGAGTCCGCAAGCTTCAAGCCCCATCTTTTAGTTTTTAAGTGAAGCGAGGCTTAAGAAAGCAGTCGCAAAGTAGTAGTGGAGCCTTAATGGCTCCGTCGTGTGAATAAAAAAGTTTATAAGTACGAGGAAGACAGTACCATGAGCCAGATAACAGCCCAGTTAGTGAAAGAACTTCGCGAAAGGACTGGGGCCGGTATGATGGATTGCAAGAAAGCCTTGCAAGAGACTGAGGCGAATATGGAAGAGGCTATTCAGTTTCTCCGTAAAAAAGGCCTGAAGTCGGTTGAGAAGCGTGCAGGAAAAGTTGCTGCCGAAGGAACCGTATTCTCCTACATCCACGCAGGTGGACGCATTGGCGTCATGCTTGAGCTTAACTCTGAAACAGATTTCGTTGCTCGAAGCGAGGACTTCCTCAATTTAGCTAAAGAACTTGCGATGCATATCGCGTGGTCAAATCCGCAGTATGTTTCTCGTGAAGAAGTTCCAGAATCAGCCTTAGAGAAAGAGCGAGAGGTATTCCGCTCACAGCTAAAGCCTGAGCAAGAAAAAATGGCCGATAAGATTATCGCCGGCAAGCTCGAGAAGTATTACTCAACGATATGCCTACTCGAGCAACTCGACGCGAAGGACCCGGCAGCGAAGAAGACCTTCGAAGACATCGTCAACGAGGTTAGCTCCAAAGTTGGTGAGAAAGTACAGGTTCGACGCTTTAGCCGTTACGAAGTCGGTGAAGGAATTGAGAAGGTCGAAGTGAACTACGCGGACGAAGTTGCTGCAGTAGTTGCAGGTGCTGCTTAGTCGTCGCCTAGTGGCACGACCTTTAGAAGCAAACAGGTATTTGAAGCAAGCAGGTATTTTAGAAGCAAGCAGGTATTTTAGAAGCGAGAGCGGATTAGAAGGAGTTCCTTTGAGACGAGTGCTGTTGAAATTGAGTGGTGAGGTCCTCGCTGGTGACAAAGGCTTTGGGATTGAGATCGAAACCCTCGAACGCTTGGCTGATGAGATTAAGGCCGTCCATGATGCCGAAATTGAAATCGGTGTGGTGCTCGGTGGCGGTAATATCTTTCGCGGGGTTTCAACCGCTGCAAAAGGCATGGACCGTGTGTCTGCTGATTACATGGGTATGCTTGCAACGGTGATAAATTCACTCGCCCTACAAGATGCACTTGAGCGTAAGGGTGTGATGACTCGGGTAATGTCTGCCATTACCATGAACGAGATCTGCGAACCTTTCATTACTCGCCGAGCAAAACGACACCTTGAGAAAGGAAGAATCGTTATTTTCGGCTGCGGCACAGGGAACCCCTATTTCACAACTGACACTGCAGCAGCGCTTCGTGCGAAGGAAATGCAAGCAGAGGTGATTCTCAAGGGAACCAAAGTTGACGGGGTCTATGATAAAGATCCTAACGAGCACGCAGACGCTTCTATGTATAAATCGCTCTCGTTTATGGACGTGCTTAAGCTCAATCTGAAAGTAATGGATGCCACGGCGATTTCTCTTTGTATGGAAGAGAATATCCCAATTCGAGTTTTCAATATTAATGTGCCTGGCAATATCGAGCGCGCAGTCGTGCAGCAAGCTGATGTCGGGACATCTGTGACGCTTAATGCAAAGCTATCTCACTGACTAACTCATTGGGGACGATTTCTTTGTCGTAGTAGGTGAGACGACAGGGCAAGCGGATAAACTGGAAAAAGGGACTGACGATGGATGCAACAGATCTCGACGAAGTATTGTTAGTTTTACAAGAACTCTGTGAGTCTGCGATTTCGGCTTTTAAGCGAGAGCTGCAGAAAATTCGCACAGGTCGTGCATCGGCAGGAATACTAGAAGGAATTGAAGTCGATTATTACGGCAACAAGACGCCTCTTCAGCACCTCGGTCAGGTTAGCTCTCCTGAGCCACGCCAGCTTCTCGTTCAAGTGTTTGATGCCGGTGCGATTGAGTCTGTCGAAAAGGCGATTCGCTCTTCTGACCTTGGCTTTAATCCAAGTCGTGACGGAAACACGCTGAGAATTAACGTTCCAACACTTACGGAAGACAGTCGAAAAGAAATCGTGAAAGTTCTCCATAAGCTCGCGGAAGAAATGCGAGTGTCTGTCCGAAGCCATCGTCGTGATGCAAATGACACGATTAAAAAGCTTGAGAAAGACAAGGTCCTTACAAAAGACGATGTGAAGCTTGGCATGGAGAAAGTGCAGGAAGTGATTGATTCGCATATCTCCAAAATCGACTCTATGCTTTCAGCGAAAGAAGCTGAAATATTGGCGGTGTAGTCACGACGATGAGCAAAGACGTAGCGGCTCCCAAACCACCGAAACACGTTGCCATTATTATGGACGGCAATGGCCGCTGGGCCCGGAGCAGGGGGCTATCCCGCTTTGATGGGCATAAAGAAGGCGCCAGACGTGTTCGAGACGTTGTTGAGGCCTGCGCGAAGCGCGGGGTTCGTCACCTAACTCTATTTAGCTTTTCTTCTGAGAATTGGAACCGTTCACGTGAAGAAGTGAATGCGCTGATGAAGCTCTTTCGCCGCTATCTCGATTCAGAGCTAGAGGACCTAACCAAGAATAACGTTCGTCTCCGTGCCGTTGGTGATCTTGAGCGCCTACCCTTTACCGTGCGTGAAGCTCTCGATAGAAATATGGAGAAGACTCGCGAGAACACAGGGATCGATCTTGTGCTCGCGATTAGCTACGGCGCGAGAGAAGAGATAGTTCACGCCGCTCGAACATTGGCCGAGAAAGTTAAGAGCGGAGAGCTTGATGCTGCCTCAATTAACGAAGAGATGTTCTCAAACGCGCTCTGGACCAAAGACATTCCCGATCCGGATCTATTGATTCGTAGTAGTGGCGAGATGCGGATATCAAACTTCCTTCTCTGGCAACTAGCCTATTCGGAGATTGTGGTCATTCCCGAGTATTGGCCTGACTTCAACGCGACTATCCTCGACCGCTGTCTACAGGAATACGCGAGTAGAGAAAGACGCTTCGGTCTTACTTCAGAGCAAATTCAAAAAGGCAGTGCTGAGGATCCCGATTTAAGCGAGTCTATCGCATCATAGGAAGAGTATGCTGCAGTCATCACTCGCGAAACGCATCGGCACCGCGATTTTGCTCTTCGTTCCCACAGTTCTGATATTGCTCTATGGCGGTGCGCTTGCGGTCGTGCTCGCCCTTATTTGCTTTGCCTTGATTAACTACGAGTATTTCAGCTTTTCGACTCCTTTTTCTAGTGCGGTATGTCTGCGGCTAGTCGGCTGCGTTTCACTAATTCCGCTGCTCTATCTATGTCTGGGCTTTTTTGGCTTGGCTGTGGGCTTTATTTTTTCTTCGATGTTGGTCTTCATTCAAAACGTTCTAATCGTTGAAGCAGAATCCCATCAACCGCGATTTGCTGAAACACTGCCTTCTTCGCTACTCGGAGTATCTTATACAGGAGCTCTTGGTGCCGCACTCGTGGTGGTCTGCGATCAGGTGAGCGGGGAGCAGATACTGGCGTTACTACTGGCGGTGATTGGCGCGGACACCTTTGCCTACTTCGGTGGGCGCGCCATTGGCGGAAGAAAGCTTGCGCCAAGAGTTAGTCCTAATAAGACCTGCAGTGGCGCATTTTGTGGACTTGGTGGTGCTGTCTTCGGCCTGTATCTCGGGGTCTGGATGTTCGAACTACCGCTTGGCATCGTTGAGCTGCTTGCGTTTGGGGTTCTAATTGGTGTGCTTTCTATCTTTGGCGATCTTTCGGAGTCTCTGGTGAAGCGAATTTACGGAGTGAAAGATTCCGGCACGCTTCTTCCTGGGCATGGAGGTTTACTTGATCGATTGGACGGGGTGCTATTTGCCGCGCCCTTACTACTTCTCTTTATTTAGATATGAGTGCACATCCACCACGAAAACTCGCAATTCTTGGTTCTACGGGATCGATTGGCTCCCAGACTCTTGAGGTGATAAGAGCGAATAGGGACCGTTTTACCGTGCGAGCACTTGCTGCTGCGGGTAACAATCTCGAGCTTATTGTCGAGCAGTGCCGAGAGTTCGAACCGGAACTACTTGCTCTCGCTGATCCAAGCGCTGAGAAAATCGCGTCACAGCTTCCCAGTTGCACTAAGCTTCTTCTCGGAGAAGACGCCATTTGCGAAGTGGCCGCGGACTCTGAAGTCGATATCGTGCTCTCGGCCATCGTCGGTTTCTCCGGACTCAAACCCACATTAGCGGCTATTGAGGCGGGGAATCATGTTGCCCTGGCAAATAAGGAGTGTTTGGTAGCAGCCGGCAGCCTACTTAAATCGGCCTTAGCCAAGAGCAGCTCCTGTTTGGTCCCGGTAGATTCAGAGCATAGCAGCCTTTTTCAGTGCATGATGTCGAGGAGTGAACGTCCAAGGCGAATGATTATTACCGCTTCAGGCGGTCCTTTTCTGAATAAGACCGCCGAAGAGGTATACCGTGCCACCCCGGAACAAGCGGTAAAGCATCCCTGTTGGGATATGGGCGCGAAGATTTCGGTGGACTCTGCGCATCTGATGAACAAAGGTCTTGAAGTAATTGAGGCTGCGGTATTGTTCGATTTCCAGGCACAAGAGCTAGAGGTCTTGATTCATCCTCAGGCAGTTGTACACGGTTTCGTAGAGTATGGTGATGGCTCAGTTTTAGCGGCGATGTATCACGCAGATATGCGAGTTCCGATTGCTTTTGCACTTAGTTATCTCGACGCTGAGGACCCGTCTAAGGTTCCTGGCACTCAATCGGTGCAGAGTGGGGGGAGATTCTTAGATTTGGTCTCCAGCGCAGATTTGCAATTCATTCAGCCGGATATTGAAAGATTTCCTGCGCTCGGGCTTGCCTACAGGGCGCTAGAGGCTGGAGAACCAATGCCGGCAATACTCAATGCTGCCAACGAGAGGGCAGTTGAGCTATACTTGGACGGACAAATTCTCTTTGGTCAGATTCCGGAACTAGTATCGAAGGCCCTGGATGAGAGCATGACCTGGGGTCAGCCAGAGACACTTGAAGAATTATTTGAACTTGACGCACGTGCGCGAGAACTAATTTCAGTTCCTGCGTAGAATAGCAACCGTCTTATTTTTCCTTGGCTTATTTGCCTTGGGCTTCGGACAAAGAACAGAAAAAGGATTCATAGATGGAATGGTTTTTTAATCAGGTCGTTGTACCTATTCTTGTAATAGGCGCACTCGTGTTCATTCACGAACTTGGGCACTTCCTTGTCGCTAAGCTCTGCGGAGTTGGAGTTGTGAAATTCGCGGTTGGATTTGGACCGGCGATCTTTCGTTTTCGACATAAAGAAACTGTTTACCAGATCGGCACAATTCCGCTCGGAGGTTTTGTGCGGATGGTTGGAGATATGCCGGACATGATCACTGGCTCTCAAGCGAGTGATGATGCTGTGCGCTCTGAATCTGAAGATGATGAGGCCGAGGAAGAAGAAGATGTTAACGGTATCTCAGCCGCTGATATGACCCCCGAGCTTCGAGCCGTCCTGTCGGATAGAAACCGTTGGTTTATCGAAAAGAATTTCTGGCAGCGTTCTGCGATTGTGTTTGCAGGCCCACTTTTTAACTTCATCATGGCAATCGTGCTCATTGCAGGGGTAGGGCTACTATACGGTGAAGGAAAGCTTGAAGAACAAGCAATTATCGGTTCCGTAATGAAGGGCTCACCTGCTTCGAAAGCAGGTTTGATGGCTGAGGATCGTGTTGTCTCAATTAATGGCGCTCCGATCGATAGCTGGCGTTCTCTCGCTGAGACTATTCATCAGGGCACTGGCGATGAGATATCGCTCGAAGTTGAGCGTGCGGATGGTATGCATTCGCTCGGCATTGTGCCTCAGCAGAAAGAACTTCGCCTTTCGAGTGGTGAGTCGAAGAAAGCTTTTGTCGTGGGAATCGGCCCAAAAGTTATTCATACCGATGTTGGCTTTAGCCGTGCCGTTACCGTAGGCGCGCTTTGGACCTGGGATCACACTGTGCTGACCTACGAAGGTCTTTGGGGCATGGTCTCAGGTAAGGTCTCGCCGAAAGACCTAGCTGGGCCGCTGTTTATTATTGATATGGCAGGGCAGCAAGCAGAAGCAGGCTTTGACCGTGTTTTGCGATTCACTGCACTTCTTAGCGTTAGTCTTGCAGTGTTAAACCTGCTTCCAATTCCTGTTCTCGATGGCGGACATCTATTGTTCTTTCTTATCGAGGCTCTGTTTGGACCAATAAGTATTCGCAAAAAAGAGTACGCTCAAGGAGTAGGGATGCTGCTGCTTCTCTCCTTAATGGTATTTGCCGTCACTAATGACATCACACGAGATCCAAAGAGTCTTGGTGGTGATTATTCTTGGGAAGACAAGGAGGAAGACAAGGAGGAGGACAAGGAGTCCGACTCTAAATCTGCACCGGAGACGAAGGCAGATGATAACGCTGAACCCGCAGCCGCTGAATGGGGGAGCAGCACACCCTAGTGTCCCTCGTTTTAGGAATCGATACGGCATCTTTTTCGACTCACGCAGCACTTGTGCGAGACGGAAAGACCTTGTCGCTTAGTTCTGCAGAGGATCCAAGAAGCGCAGAGTCTTTAGCCAAATTAGTTTCCAGTGTGCTGACAGAGGGCGGTGTGGGCTTTGAGGAGCTTGAGGGAGTTGCTGTGACCTGCGGTCCGGGAAGCTTTACCGGTTTACGAACTGGGCTAGCGACGGCGCAGGGAATCGGTTTCGGATGTCGGCTGCCTGTTCTTGGTGTCTCGAGCTTCGCGGCGAGAGTTTCGCAGGAGGAGCCATCGGAGGACATCCGTCTGGCAGTCCAGCCCTGTGCGCCTGGAGAGTTCTTTACGCTTAGCTACCGTATCCCAGCGGCGGCTAAGGTGGAGATTGTCTCGGATATTGAG
>QIGM01000303.1 GCA_003230795.1 bacterium | reverse complement strand
TCCTCTTTTTTTCATGAATGCCTTCGGCATTCCAAAAGCCACAAGCATGTGGCTTTTGGCACGACTACGTCGTGCGGGACTGTTTTTCAACAGTCCCATGCAAAGGAATCAATACCCCAGGCAATCAAGTCGGGAATGATTATCCCTTGTTTGAAGTAAAATTTCTGCTGCTCTCCTGAATCAGAATAAATCAGCGCAAAAGTACTCTTTAGATGACATTCTAACAGCAAAATAGTCGGACAATAACTCCAATATTAAGCGCGACCGGTCTTTCGCTTTACGTAATAACTTTTTAGCAGCATCCGCCGCTTAGGCGACATCTGAAAGTGACAAGTACAAGTAGTGGTTTGCGTTAAACACCTCAATAGAGATCACAACTATGGATTCTCATCTAGATTCTTCAAGTAACTCGCACCTCAGTAACCCTTTTCGATCCGACGCTTATCTCGGCACGATAAACCAGGTCGGCAAAGCGCAGGTTCAGATGACGTTTCGTCCCCCTGCCGGAGGTTTAAATGGTACTCCATCGACTATACCTTCAGCAGATGTCGGATCTTACGTGGTCATAACTTCGGGCGACTATGCAGTGTTCGGACAACTTAACGACGTGCGGGTTCCATCAACCGAAATTGGCGCTACAGAGAGTTATCCGGTCGGAACTATTCAAATGATGAGCACTATCGAGCTCACTACTGCTCGAGTAAGTGCTGGCGTTATTGCGCACCCCAAAATCGGTGGTGAAGTTTATGAAGCATCGGCGCGAGTAGTTCAGGGCGTAGCGGAATCAAAGCTGAAGAAGGTCGGAGAGGAAGTCAAAGTCACACTAGACTTCGTTCGATTACCGAACGCAGAAGAAACACCGATATCATTCACACCAGAAATGATGTTTGGACGCCATGCTGCTTTTCTCGGCACGACTGGTGCGGGAAAAAGCTGGAGCGTTGCTCGCCTGGTGGAACAAGTGGGTCGACACAAATCAAAGGTGATCCTCCTTGATGCAACCGGAGAATACGGCGCACTTGCTCGTGGGACTTACCACGTTCATATCGGTGCAGATCCGAATCCACATCCTCGATCAACCGAAGTTTCGCTTCCTTATAACGAGCTTACCGAAGGCGATCTCTTTGCCATCTTTAAGCCGAAAGGTCAGTCTCAAGCACCAAAGCTTCGTGCCGCGATGAAGAGTCTCAAACTCGCTCGCCTCGCACCGCGTCTTGCGCTTGATGGTTGCATTATTAAAGTGGACAAAGCGAAGCAGCAGTTCGAAGCGGACTACGCACGTTTTCTCAATGAGTTAGAGAAGTCAGAAGCGGAATTCGATATCGAAAAACTCACTCGGCAAATCGAGAACGAGTGCGTTAAGCCTCAGCGAAGCCCATTTGAACCAGAGTATTGGGGTGGAGTGAACGGTGCGGATCAAGCAATGTGCGTTCCGCTCATTACGAGGATTAACGATATCATCAAATCGGAAAATCTCGCTCCAATCTTCGATCCACAAGACAAGCCTTCGTTAATAACCGCGATTGATCGCTTTCTTGTCGATGATAACTCCTCAGTGCTTCGGGTCAATCTGCAGTATCTCTCATTCCAACATAACGCGAGAGAGATCATTGCAAATGCCGCCGGACGACATCTTCTCAAGCTTTCACGACAGAGTAGATTTCGGAAGAATCCTCTGCTGGTCGTGGTTGACGAGGCGCATCAGTTCCTCAATAGTTCCTCTGCGGGCAATAGCAACGACGAGTATCCTCTAGACGCTTTCTCTGACATCGCAAAAGAAGGAAGAAAGTATGCATTGAGCATATTACTCGCCACGCAGCGACCTCGAGATATACCCGATGGTGTACTCTCGCAAATGGGAACTCTTGTGGTGCACAGACTCATTAACCACCTAGACCGAGCTGTGGTGGAACGTGCCTCAGGTGAAATTGATAAGTCTTCGCTAGAGGCTCTCCCAACGCTGGCACCAGGAGAATGTGTGCTGATCGGGGTTGATTTCCCTATCCCCTTACTGGTTAGGGTTAACGCGCCAAAAGCAAAGCCAAACTCAGAAGGTCCGAACTATCAGGAGTATTGGTCTTAACGAAAGGGTCCGAACTATCAAGAGTATTGGTCTTAGCGTGGGAGAGAAGGAGTAAGAGGCTAGCGCCCTACGCGCCAGCGAAGTTCCTCTTCAAGCTCTTTGAGAGCCGAAGCGAACTTCTCTTTTTCGCTTAGAAGACAGCTAAAGCGATTGCGCAAGACCCTGCAGGTCGTTAGTCCTTCCCGCCTCGGCGGCTCGTCACGAACCCATCCCTCACGCGTAAAGCGAATAAAAGGTAATCCGAGCAGACTGGTGTCGAGAGGCTTTGCCTCCTCGTTCGCAATCGTGTTAGCACCTGGGAACTCAAGTTTAGTGTTCACTGGTACCCGACTATCACAAAGAGCTCTCGCTTTTTCCTCAGTCATTACTTTGAACGTTCGTTTTTGTTTCGAATGACGTCCCTGAGCAAGCATGCTCAGCTCCACCCATCGCACAGGCATGCGATTGTAGACTTCCACACCAACTACTTTGTAGCGAGTTCCATTATCCTTCCTGTCTTTGCCCCAAGCGGAATTCCAGATAATGGAATGACCTTTCGCCTTTTCCATGCAATCCATCTCTGCGGCATTTGCGGGCAGCGCAAAGCTGAGTAAATAACCGATAGCGGCCAATGTTAAAAGTCGTCTATTCATTGGAATACAGCCCCAGTGTCGCCGCCTGTTTAAGCACTAGTGGCTCGCGTGCATTTGCTGCTTCATCAAGCTCCTGTTTATATCGCTCGAAATAGCGTGCGCTAAACTGATCAGAACGTCGCTTAGCCTCGTCTTTCGCAAAAGCAGAAATTAGACTTCCGGCGCGCAAGCAACTCACTCGAGCCATCTGTTCAGTAAAATCCTGTTCTTGTTTCTCACCTCCAGGTGGTGCACGAAGGGTGCGAATTGAAAGAAGGAGGCGGTCATACAGCGTCTGTAGAGTCCCCGCGCTTTCCTTACCCGAAACTCGAGAGACTCGGCTTAACAAATACGCAGAGGATTCAAGCTCCTCTTCCCAACCGATAGCGGAACTATGTCTGCGTAAGGACAAGTCGTTGGTAAGACAGGCGGCAACCCATGCCCTTGCGTCATGACTCGCATCGAGAGGAATAAGACTCACTCGGCGTCCATACTTGCTGAGCTTAAGGTGACTGCAGTCTCGAAGACATGCTTTTCTAGCTGTTCCTTCACGAGATTCTACGCAAGCTTCTTTACAATATTTCAAGGCATCAGGCCCAAAACGTGGCCGAAAGAACAGTCCCGCTAAATTCTCCGCTGCTTGTTCGATTGTATTTTCAAACGGCGTGGCAGCTTCTCCACCGGTATGCGCGACATCTATCGGATTTGGACGAGCACCCGACTTAAGCACACCGATAATCAATGCCAAGGCAATCCCAAATGCGAATACAAGAATCAAAGGGAGAAGAGTTTCGCTTAATTTGCGACGTCGCTTAACCGACGGCTTTGAACCGAGTGCTTCAAGCTCGCTCTCGCTTACTGTTTGCGAGACGGAAGCACTTTGGCCTTGAGCTCGAAGTGCGGCTCGAGATCCAGCTCCTGAATCAGTCCCACGCAGTATTTCCCAAGAACGTCGCTGATATTCATCGTCGCTGAGCTGACCGTTAAGATGCTGCTCCATCAAGCGATCAAGTCGCTCTCTGTCTTCGGGCGATAAATCCATAATGTGTATTTTAAAACTCGGTAAAAGCTGTGTTCCCTAATAATATCGGACGGATATCCCGCTGGCTAAAGCCTAGCAATGGCGAGACTCACTCTAGGAAGAGATGACAGAAGACGATAGAAAAAAGAAGTTCATCCATTAAACGACGCTCCGGTCTTTCGCCTTATTCGAGGCATATTTCCATCGCCGGCTTAGGAACGGTTTGCAAAGTCCTTTCTTACAATACTTGATGAAATCAACATCGTATTGCCACACTGTGAGCAAATAACCGGACAAACTGACAGCCGTTTATCCATTTCATTGTTGGGCAGAAAGAACTCCTCAGCTTGAACTTCCCAAGCGTTCTCACCACAAACTCCGCATCCACCCCCCTTATTCCACTTCTTTTTAAGGTGAGCTCGGACCTTCACTTTACTAATCGGAACATCATCCATTCGAGAAACTCCTATTCTTCGGCACCTTACGATGAGCTGCCCTAGCCGACTCCACTAATTCCTTATCCGAGGATTATACGGCATATTTCCAAGCCGTGAAAAACGTTTTCTCTACGAGATACTACGAATTGTATAAGGTTAATTAAGATTTCTAGAGTATTTGACGATCTTCTAGGCGAATAGCCGTAAAACTTAGGACTGCGCCTGAAGCTTTCTACTCTTTTATTAGCGTATGCAGACGACACTCAAAAACTACGAAGAACTTCATGAGGGCGATATCGCCTTTGGGCGATATCGTGTGCGCGGTCGACTTGGTCACGGAAGCACGAGTGTGGTGTACGAGGCAGAGTCTCTTGAAGACGAAAATCGAGTTATCGCCTTAAAAGTTCTCAACCAAAAGTCTGCTGCCAACCAGAAACTAGTCGAACTATTTCGCAGCGAAGTTAAACTTGCGAAACAACTTGACCACCCTAATCTTGTAAGAGGCTACGAGTACGTGAAGAACGGGGTTTGGGAAGCGTACGCGATGGAGCTTCTAAACGGCGGTAACCTGCACGACCTCATCTATCACAATGGTACGCTCAGCACAGAAGAGAGCTTCCATATGCTCGAACAAATTTGCTGCGGCATTGAGGCCTTGCATAGCCACGGCATCGTGCATCGAGATCTTAAACCTAAGAACATTCTCGTTAGTAGCACTTGGCAGGTTAAGATCACAGATTTCAGCACCGCGCTCATCGAAGGTAATCGGCCGCTACCCTACGACCTTGGCCAAGTCGGAACTCCGGAGTTTATGAGCCCGGAAGTTATTTCCAAAGGAGTTGCAGATGAACGCTCTGATATTTACGCGCTCGGCGCAATCGCGTATCAAATGATGACTGGCCAGCTCCCCTTCCCGCAAACAAGATTTAGCGACCAGGTCGATTCCCTGAAACGAGGCAAAATCCTGCCCCCGCATAAGAAAAACATTGATTGTCCGAAACGCCTTAGTAAACTCATCTTAAAGTCCTTGCGGGAAAAGCCAGCACGACGCGTCCAAACGGCTGCGAAGTTTCTCGACGAACTTCGAACAATTTGCGCTAATACGTAGTAGCAACAAGAATCAGCAAAGACAGCGTGCGATCAGAGTAGAGACCTATGTACACTGTGGAATTTTCTGGGAAATTTTCTGTAACCATGTATGTCCTAGCTCTTCTAGCACTCGTGATTGCGCCCTCCTACACTTACGCCCTCTCTTGTGCTTCTCCAGCGCATCGAATTGTCGGATATTGCGAAAAAAGTCACTGTCACGAAGGCTTTAGAGTCTACTACCTGCCAACGGCTTTCCCCTGCGAGACACGTGCCGTCACCGAAGATTTAACAGGTTTTCATAAACAGCTCTTCGAAAACTTTTTTACGCTAAGTTTTACACTAAGTGGCCGTGACCTGAAGAATGGCGTCTATGAAATATCTTTTATCAGCTGTAGCAAAGAAACCGTCGAGAGCATCCCATGGGCAGAATTCCAAACCAAGGCACAGCAAGATGGAAAAAAAGACTGGGATAGGTACGGGATAGATGAATCTGAGTGGCAAGTTAGGCAAACAAGCGACAAGACTATGCTACTCGCTCGAACCACTGGCTGCACCCTCTCACTCAGTACTACCCCACTTGCCGATTCCGCCGATGCTCTTGAGATAATTCAAGACGACTACGTCGGTAACCATTTCCTTACCTTGCTCTGGTACCACTTAAGACTTTGGGTTTGGCCTTTAATTCTCGTCCCCTTACTGGCAACGGCACTATTCATACTCTCGGGATGGATTGTATCCCTCGCCACGAATCACCCGAAGCAGCTCCTCTGGACTCTAGCCCCCATTTTGCTACAAGCACTCCTCTTTCTCAGCGTCATTGGCCCTGCCACCGACCGATGGATGGGGCCGAACCGGCTCTTCTTCTATCTGCCTTGCGGATTGTTATGCACGTTCTGGCTTATTCAGCTGCTTCGCATTTGGCTTGCGTTAGTCCCACACCTAGAAGCTCTCTCACCTACTCCTCCATCGACGGAGGAAGAGACTAAGGATGAAGATTAGCCTTCTGTCTTCTTGTTCAATTGCGTAATTATTCGCTCAGCCAAGGACAATGGCATGCGACACCGATTCGAAAGATCCTCAGCATCAGCATTTCGAATAGCATCTACAGTGCGAAATTCCTTGAGCATAGACAAACGACGTACCTTCCCCACTCCCGGAATCTCATCAAGCACAGAACGGAACACCCTCTTCGATCTCTTCTTTCGGTGAGTGGTAATCGCAAATCGATGGGCCTCGTTTCGAATTCTTTCTAATAGATGGAGTGCCTCGCTGCGCTCACTTAGAAGAATAGGAACGCTTGAGCCTTCGCGGTAAATTCTCTCAGGTTTTTTTACTGCTGCGGCTTTTGAGCCACTAATGACTGCCCGGTACGGCACAGCACCCGTACGCTTCTTTGCCAGACCGATCATCACGGGAAGCGAAGAGCCAAGCTCCTTACGAACTGAGATGGCCTGAGAAAGTTGACCTGCGCCGCCATCAATTACGAGAAGATCGGGAAGAGTGTTCTCTTCGATTCCTCGAGAAATTCGACGCCCAACGACTTCTCGCATAGAGGCAAAATCATCGGGTTTACCCTCTTGGGTCAAATTATAGGCTCGGTAAGCGGATTTTTGCGGTTTCATATCTCTAAAACAAACCAAAGACCCCACGGTTTCTCCACCCTGAAAATGAGAGATATCAACGCACTCTATTACGCGCGGAACTTGTTCTAACTCCAATTCTACTTTGAGCGCCTCCAGCACACGGTCTGTCTTATCAAGCGAACTGAATCGCGCTTCAAAGTTTTCTTTTGCATTATCTTCAGCGAGCGAGAGAAGCCTAGCCTTTACTCCACGCTGGGGCACGCGAACCTCGACACTGCCTCCTCTTAACTCGGAGTAGAGTTCTTCTCTCGCAAATCGATCTTCTAGCTCACACGGTAGTAGAATCGTGGGAGGGATCTCTGCACCCGATGCATAAAACTGGCTTAACATTGATGAAACAATTTCTTCTGTTGGCAACTCGGTATCTGAAAATCCAAAAGTCTTAGAATCAAACAACCGACCTAGCCTTACTCTTAGAACTGAAATCTCGACATTATTCCCCTCGCGGTAAATCCCAACCGCGTCCATCATTCCTTCTCCAAATCGCACTTCTGACTTTTCGTCACGGACGCGCTTAAGTATATCGATCCTGTCACGATGGCGCGCGGCATCTTCGAAACGAAGCTCTTCGCTGGCTTTCTCAAGGTCGAAAGCGACTTCCTTAATTACAGCGTCTGTCTTACCCTTTAAGACGCTAATCGCTTGATCCAACCAGGCGCGATACTCCTCGGGATCTACCTCGAGACAGCAAGGACCAGAACAACGCTTAATCTGATACTCAAGGCAAGGACGCACTCGATTGTAGATCACATTATTAGAGCAAGTCCGTAGAGGAATAGAGCGCTTAATCACTTCGAGCATTGTGCGAAGTTCGTATCCAAAAGCAAAAGGTCCAATATAGGTCGCCCCATCATCATCGACACGTCGAACAAGCTCGAGGCGCGGCCATTGATGAGACATATCAATACGAACTATCAGATGTGCCTTGTCATCCTTAAGACGGATATTGTAGCGAGGCTTATACTTCTTGATCAGATCGTTCTCTAAGACGAGCGCTTGCCGCTCCCCTTCAGTCACGACGGTATCAACGGAGGCGACCTTCTCAACAAGGTACGGCAGATGATATCTGCCGTCGTCGCTGGAACCAAAGTAACTGCTTACGCGAGAACGCAAGTTAATCGCTTTCCCTACATAGAGAATATCGCCTTCAGCGGATTTCATTAAGTACACGCCGGGAAGCGTCGGTAGAGCTCGGATTCTTTCCCTCAATTCAGAATTTTCCGATGCCGCCATAGTTTTTAGTGCACTGTGCTGATAGCACTCACGTGCGTTCCCTTAGAGTAGCAACATGTATTTCTCAACTACCGCGATTCTATCACGGAACACGGCAGCCTTCTCAAACTCATATGTCTGCGCAAATTCAAACATCTTTCCGCGTAACTCACCGATCAACTTCTTACACCCTGCGAGATCTTTCGGAAGTTCGGAAGTATCCATCTCCAGCTCGCTATAAAGCTCACTCATGGCATCAATATCACTAACTTCAACCATTTCTACTTCAGGTGAGCGAGTAACTGTTTGCGGCGTAATCCCGTGTTGCTCGTTATGTTCATGTTGAAGCGTACGCCTTCTCGACGTCTCTAGACAAGCTGCCTTAATTGAAT